>NZ_JAHKRD010000010.1:0-225097 GCF_019345615.1 Shewanella sp. NKUCC01_JLK
GGTGTGTCATTAAGGATTAGAACCATTCGACTGATTGGTTAAAAGCCAACTGCCCTGGCTTTATAAAAAAGCGACTGAGCTAACGACCCATCTGGTGTTGCGCTGATTTATGCACTTTCAGTAAAGTGGTGGGTCGTGAAGGATTCGAACCTTCGACCAATTGGTTAAAAGCCAACTGCTCTACCGACTGAGCTAACGACCCATTTAGGTATTACGATAAAATGTTCACTTATTTTGGCATCAACAATGCGAATAATAAGTGGTGGGTCGTGAAGGATTCGAACCTTCGACCAATTGGTTAAAAGCCAACTGCTCTACCGACTGAGCTAACGACCCATCTGGTGTTGCGCTGATTTATGCACTTTCAGTAAAGTGGTGTGTCATTAAGGATTAGAACCATTCGACTGATTGGTTAAAAGCCAACTGCCCTAGCTTTATAAAAAGCGACTGAGCTAACGACCCATTGTACTACTGACTATCTCATTAAATACCACTAACTTATTCTATTCATTAGAGTAAGTGGTGGGTCGTGAAGGATTCGAACCTTCGACCAATTGGTTAAAAGCCAACTGCTCTACCGACTGAGCTAACGACCCATTTACTGGCATTTCACGCCCCGAACGACCTCGCCGCTCTGAGGGCGCCTATAATACCTTTTTCATCTTCTCATGCAAGCGCAAATTCCCAATTTTTTGTCGTTTGCATGAAAAACAGACTAAGAGTATGTTTTTTAGTTAATTACGCTTTAATTGCAGCCAGTTGCTGCTGTGCAATGCGTGCTGCGGCGCTGTTTGCGTAATCTTTGACAACTTGTTGGTAGTATTGCATCGCACTAGCTTTATCACCGGTTTTCTCGGCGATCATGCCAAGCTTCACTAAACTATCGCCACGTTTATTAGAATCACTAAAACGATCAACCACTGTTTTGAAGGCTTGTTTGGCTTCTGCAAATTCGCTCTTATTAAATAATAGCTGTCCTAACCAATAGTTCGCATTCGCGGCATACACAGAGTCTGGGTATTGTTTGATAAAAGCACGGAAGGCAGGAATGGCATCGTCATACTTACGCTCTTTTAAGACTAAGTTAACGGCATTTTCATAACTTGCAGTTTCACTTAAACTACTTGCGGCAGCATTGGTCGATACCACAGAGGGGATTGATGTCGCTGCAGCTGCAGGTGCGGCAGATGCCTTTGAGGATAAATTAGCAAGCTCATCATATAACTGACGCTGACGCTCTTGCATCTGCTCAATCTGATAATTCTGTTGTTCGGTTAAACCGCGTAAATCGAGAACTTCCTGCTGCAGTGTATCAAGACGACGTTGCATCTCGAGCTCACTTTGTTGTCTCGATTTTACAATACGTTCGATACGAGCAAGTCTGTCATCACCCGAACCACCAGCAATATCTTCCACAGGAGCAGGCGCTGCAACTGCAGCGCCCGCACCAAGGAACATTGCCGTAATTAAGACGGCACGTTTCATTGTGTTACTCTCCGAGATTCAATCTTAGTAAACTAAAACTGCACGACGGTTTTTGCCAAAACCTTCATCAGTGCGAGAAAAATCAAGTGGTTTTTCTTCGCCATAGCTGACTACGCTCATTTGGCTTGGCTGTACGCCCATACCTTGTAGGTATTTAGCAACGGCTTTAGCACGACGTTCGCCCAGAGCAATGTTGTACTCAGGAGTGCCACGCTCGTCCGCATGACCTTCAATCAGTACGCGCACACTTGGGTGCTCAACTAAGTAAGTACCATGAGCTTCTAATACAGCGGCGAATTCAGTTTGAACTTCACTGCGGTCGAAATCGAAGTAAATGATGTGTTCTTTTCTCAACTCTTCTAACTGCTGACGTTGCTGCTCTTCAGATGACAACATAGCACCCACACCACCAGTTTGAATGCCACCATTCAGTTCGCTACCTGAACCGTTTGTTGAGCCCATTGCATCAGTTTCTGATTCTGAAGTTGAGCTACATGCACTAATAGCCATAATTGGAAGTGCTACCAACATAGCTTTTAACAACTTATTCAGATCCATTACGTGTTCCTTATAAAATTAAATGTGATTAAATCAAGGTATAACATTAGAGAAACGGAGACCAAGAAGGTGATTTCACCTCGCCTTGACCCACGGGTAATCTCGCTTTAAAGCGTCCATCCGTAGAAACAGCTGCTAATACTTGCTTACCTTGGTGTGTAGTGCCATATATGACCATAGTACCATTAGGCGCCACACTTGGGGATTCATCCAAGCGTGTAGAGGTTAGCACCTGCATAAAACGCGTATTTAAATCCATACGCGCAATATTAAACTTACCGTTAGTACGGTTAACAAAAATCATACTACGTCCATCTGGCGTAATTGAACCACCAAGGTTCCATTCACCTTCAAATGTTTCACGACTCACTTTACCTGAACTTAACTCTACGCGATAAATTTGCGGTCTACCACCACGTTCAGAGGTGAAAATCAACGACTTCCCATCAGGATACCATGATGGTTCAGTATCGATAGCATAGTGATTGGTAATACGCTTAATCGCTTTTGTCGCAATATCGATAACATAGATCTCAGGCTGACCATCCTTAGACAGCGTCACAGCCAAAGATTTGCCATCAGGAGAGAAAGCCGGCGCACCGTTAATACCAGGGAAAGAGCTCACTTTAGTGCGCACTTGGGTATAAAGGTCTTGTACGAAAATCTCTGCTTTTTTATTTTCAAAGCTAACATACGCCAAACGACGTCCATCAGGCGACCAAGTGGGTGACATTAATGGCTCAGGTGAGCGCAGTAACATTTGCTCGTTAAAACCATCATAGTCAGCAACCATCAACTGATAAGGTGCTTTTTGAGTATGATTAACCACGACGTAGGAGATCCGCGTTAAGAATGCACCGCGAATACCGGTTAACTTTTCATAGACGATATCGCTAATTCTATGACCATATTGACGAAATTGCGCTGCTGAAATCACAGTTTGGCGACTGTCCATCAAAAATTCTGTAGCGCTGACTGAGCCTTTCAATGCTTGGTTTTGTGCTTTAACTAAATCGATTAAATCAAAGCTCACCAAATACTGATCGGTTCCGTAAGGTTTCACAGTACCTAACACCACAGCTTCTGCGCCAACGCTAGACCATGAACTAGGTTGAAACTGAGCCAAAGCACCAATATTGCGCTGAGGTAGTCCGAGCTCGTCTAAAGGTTTAAAGGTACCGCTACGAGCTAAGTCAGACATCACCACATCAGCAATCGCTTGTGGCGGTGCGCCAGGACCTTGCCATACAAAAGGCATCACAGCGATGGGACGCGCTGCGTCAACACCTTCTGTGATCACAATATCCAATGCCGCTTTCGCGGGGGTGGTGCACAGCATAACTGCCAGTGCTAACCATTTTGCCAATATTTTCATGGTGCTCCTTTAATTAAACGTTGGTTCAACGATTAAGTTAATTTCTTTCATCAAGTTATAAACCGCAGGATCCGGAGACACAGGCAGTTTGCCCGCTTTCAAAATCGCCGCTTTTGCTGCACGACAAACGTTGGGATCACCACCTTTTGTTTGGCTGCTGATCACAAACCCATCATTCGCTAAACGCACAGAGACAGTACAAGTCTTTCCACGCATAGATTCATCCACTACCAAATTACGTTGAATAGTTGATTTTATCATTGCCTGATACTTACCGACTTCACTCTGCATCTGCTTATTCATGGTTTGCGACAGCGCCGCTTGCTCAGCCGCTAATGCATCAGCCATTTCCTGCTCTTGATCGGCAAGGGCTTTAGCATCCGCTTTAGCTTTAGCATCCGCTTTAGCTTTGGCATCTGCTTTAGCTTTGGCATCTGCTTTAGCTTTGGCATCTGCTTTAGCTTTGGCATCTGCCTCCGCTTTAGCTTCCGCATCTGCTTTTTGCTTACGGTCAGTTTCAGCTTTCACTGCAGCAGCTTCTTCAACCTTACGTTTTTCAGCGGCTTTTTGTGCGGCGTCTTCAGCAACCTTACGCTCCTGCTCTTTCAGCTTACGGTCGGCTTCGGCTTTGACCGCCTTTTCCTTTTCCTGCTGCTGTTTCACCTGGGCTAGTTTGGTCGCTTCATTGGCTTTTTGAATCTCAATTTCCTGCTGCTTACGTTCTTGCTCTAGCTGTTTAATCTGAGCTTGTTCGCGCTCGCGTGCCTGTTTCGCTTCTTGAGCTTTGCGTTCAAGCTCGGCTTGACGTTCTTGCTCACGGCGTTCGGCATCACGCTTTTCTTGCTTAAGTTTCTCAACTTGATTAGCCACTTTTTGCTGATCAACCATAACCGCTTTGATTGCTGGTGCGCTAACTTGTTGCATAGGCTCAGGTTTGTGAGAAAAATCTATTCCTAATGCCAGAATAATTATCACGCCAATATGAATACCCGCTGAAATTGACAGAGGTAATGTTACATCTGACTTATCTGCCACCTATTTCTCCTTGGGTGAATCCGTCATCAAACCGACTGATGGCACGCCAGATTGCTGCAGTGTCACCATCAACTGAATCACTTTATCGTAAGGAATATTTCTATCGGCTTTAACCACAACAGGACGCTCAGGTTCAGTCACGATAAGTGCAGCCACTTCCGTTGCCAATTCTTCCAAATCCATAGGCACATTCGTTGAACCGCCTTTATTGAGGAAGTAATCACCATCACCATCGATTGAAGCAACAATGGGCGGCTTACTGTCATTGGGTAAAACTTCTGCCGCCCCTTGAGGCAGCTCCACTTTGACCCCTTGGGTCACTATGGGTGCTGTTACCATAAAAATAATTAACAGCACGAGCATGACGTCGATATAAGGCACCACGTTGATTTCAGCAACGGGGCGACGACGTTTGCGCTGATAAGCTGGTTGCATTATGCCCCTTCCTTCTCACTGTATGCTTGGCGATGCAAAATGCTGGAGAACTCTTCCATAAAGTTTGCGTAAGCCATTTCTAATTTATCGACTTGAGTCGAGAAACGGTTGTACGCAATTACCGCTGGAATTGCAGCAAATAAACCCATAGCTGTTGCAATCAAAGCTTCAGCAATACCGGGGGCAACCATAGCTAAGGTGGCGTTTTCCATCGAACCAATAGCGATAAAAGAATTCATGATCCCCCATACAGTACCAAATAAACCGATATAAGGGCTAGTCGAACCAATCGTAGCTAATAACGGTAAGTTAGCTTCTAACTTTTCCATTTCGCGAGACAAGGTCACACGCATAGCACGCGATGTACCATCCATGACGGCATCGGGCACTTTGCTATTTAATTTATTCAGGCGTGAATATTCCTTAAAGCCAGTCACAAATAATGACTCTAAACCGCTATTATCTGGACGAGATGATAATTCTTTATATAAACGGTTTAAATCAACACCTGACCAAAATTTATCTTCAAACTTCGCCGATTTACTTTTTGCGGATGTCAGTAAGCTACGGCGTTGTAAAATCACCGTCCAGGACATCACCGACAAGCAAAGTAAAGTGAACATAACAAATTTCACTAATAAACTGGCTTGTAAAAATAACCCAACAATCGACATATCAGCTTGCACTGTCAAACTCCTGCACAATATTTAAGGGAATAGCTCGGGGACGCATACGTGATAGCGCAACACAAACAACCAGCACTGTGCCTTCACAATAACAGTCTCCCTGTTTATCGACCAAGCGTTGATGAAAGATCAACGAGGCCTTTTTCAACTCTATGACCTTAGTTTCAACAATAAGGTTCTGTTCAAAACGTGCTGCTTTGCGAAAATCGAGTTCCGCACGCTTTACGACAAAAGCAGTGTCGTCGGCTAATAACGCAGTCTGACTAACGCCAAGGGCTTTTAGCCACTCGGTTCGCGCGCGCTCAAAAAAGTTGAGGTAGTTCGAATGATAGACAACGCCACCAGCGTCGGTGTCTTCGTAATAGACTGAAATTGGCCAATGAAACATCATTTGAAAATAAGCAAATTTTGGTTGAAAAATTGACGCTTACTATACCTAGGGAAACAAGACTTGTGAATGACCCGATGAAGATATAGATAGGAATAGCGCGGGTTTCAGATGAATAGGGGCAATTGTAAAAGAGAATGGGGTCAAACGACCCCATTTTATTAACATAGTTAGTTATTTTGCGATAGCTTGTGGCAAGGTTAAGCCAAAACTCTGCCACAAGAAACTATAGATGTCGGCAAATTCGTCGATCTTCATCGCCGTGGGCTTACCCGCTCCATGACCAGCATTTGACTCAATACGCATAATGACTGGTTTATTGCCCTGCTGTTTCTCCTGCAGCATGGCCGCAAACTTGAAACTGTGTAATGGCACAACACGATCATCATGATCCGCTGTCATTACCATAGTAGCAGGATAAGCTTGCGCTTTTACATTGTGATAGGGCGAATAAGCCAATAGCGCAGGGAATTGCTCTGCTTTATCGGCACTGCCGTATTCACTCGTCCAAGCCCAACCAATAGTGAACTTGTGAAAACGCAGCATATCCAACACGCCCACCGCAGGTAATACGGCAGCAAAAAGTTCAGGACGTTGAGTCACAGCAGCGCCCATCAACAGACCACCATTACTGCGGCCATAGGCACCGAGTTTAGAGCTGTTGGTGTATTTTTCGCTTACCAGATATTCCGCAGCAGCAAAATAGTCATCAAACACATTTTGCTTTTTATCGAACATCCCCGCTTGATGCCAGCTTTCGCCATACTCAGCGCCGCCACGTAAACTCGGCACAGCATAAATGCCACCCATGTCTAACCAAGCGATATTGGCAGGGCTAAAACGTGGTGTCATCGAAATGGCAAAACCACCATAAGCATAAAGTAATGTCGGATTTTGACCGTTTTTCACTAAGCCCTTTTTATAGGAGAGCATCATAGGCACACGCGTACCGTCTTTGCTGCTATAGAAAACCTGCTCAGAAACATAGTCATCGGGATTAAACGAGACTTTGGGTTTAGCAATGACGGTTGAACCGCCAGTTTTAAAATCAAACTTATAGGTGGTTTCAGGCTGAATATAACTATTAAACACATAATAGAAATAATCTTTGCTGGCTTTACCAAAAGGCCCTGCCACATTGCCAAGACCAGGCAATGCCACATCTTGACGCTTCTGACCACCCATACTGTAAATCGATAATTGACCTAACACATCATGTAAATAACTCACCACTAAATGGTCATTAATAATGGCGACATTATTAATCGGATCTTTAGACTCAGGAATAATCGTTTGCCATTGCGATTTATCACTATTGCGGGTGTCAATCGCAATCACTTTACCATTAGGCGCCTCTAAGTCAGTTTTGAAATAAAACACTGAACCATCATTACCGAGAAACTCATATTCAGCTTCTAATTTGAGGATCAATTCCACCACTTGGGATTTAGGCTCAAATAACGATTTATAGAAGAAACGATTACGCTTATCCGTACCTTGAGAAATCGACAGTAATAAGTATTCACCTTTCTCAGAGACATCAATGCCAAAGCCCCAATCTTTATTCTGTGGACGCTCATAAATCAATAGATCTTGATGTTGGTCTGTGCCTAATTTGTGGTAATACACTTTTTGGTTAAAATTAACGTCAGCTAAGACATCCCCCCCTGCAGGGGCATCATAACGGGCGTAGAACACACCTTGATTTTCTTTATCCCACACTGCGCTAGAAAATTTAATCCATTTCAGTTCATCGGCCAGTTTCTTACCAGTTGCGATATCAACGAACTGCCATTGCTGCCAATCTGAGCCAGAATTTGACACACCATAGGCTAAAATTTTACCGTCATTACTCACTGCCACGCCGGATAAGGCAACAGTGCCATCCGCAGACAGTTTATTTGGGTCAAGAACAGGCTTTTCAACACCATCTAAACCTTTAACATACAAAACCGATTGTGCCTGTAGGCCATCATTGCGGTAGTAAAATTGATTGTCGCCGTTTTCAAACGGAGCAGAGACTTTTTCGTAATTCCAAAGTTCTGTAATACGTTCGACCACAGCTTGTTTATTGGGGATCTTAGCGAGGTAGGCTTGACCAAAGTCTTGTTGTTCTTTTACCCACTCTTCAGTTTCAGGCGTATTGGCCTCCAGATGACGATAAGGGTCGGCCACTGCGACACCATGAATGGTTTCGACGAGGTCATCTTTTTCAGTAACAGGGTAAACGAGTTTAGTTGCGCTTGCCTGCTCAGTCGAATTTTGCTCAGGTGCATTGCCACTTTGGCAGGCACCGAGTGCCATCCCCAATGTGGCCACTAACAAACCTTGCTTTGCAAGGCGAAATCTTAATGCCATCGTGTTGTCGTCCTTCTTATGGTTTCGGGCTTAAGGCCTTTTCAGCAAGTACTATACAAGCAAAAAAAATCATGGCAATGGCGTAACTTAATATGAAGTTTTTTAAGCTGTATCGTGAATTTAACAAAATAGCAGCAAGGATAAGCTTATTGAAGTGTATTATTATGCATTAATAGTGAGTTATAAGTTATTAATCAAGGTAAATAGTGACTTAAGTGATATAAATCACCTTTGTAGCCATTAGAATTACTAATGTTTATGGGCAATTTTTCTCGTTTGTTTTACAACAGGTTTCCCAATAGAATGTGCTTGTTTTCAGGAGATAACTGCTTGCAGATATCGAAAACAAAGAACTTTTAAACTGGTGTGTTCCCAACACTTCAGTTTCTTTTCTGGTTCTTATGCTTGACTTCCTTCCTTCAATTTGTTGATTGCAAATGCATTATTTTTGCGGCCCGCTTAGTTTAAGCGGGCTTTTTTTTAGCATTTCAAACACAATCCTGATTATTGCAACGGCCAAGTTTTATACATCATCGATATTACTCGTACTTATCCCACTCTCGCTTTCTGCAGTACTTGTTGAGGTGGATATGTCATCACTACAAATTAAAAAATCTCATTATTTTTACCCATACTCGCAAATTGAGCGAATCATTCGATTAAAGTGGCATACTGCCTGAACTCTCCTTCTTTTAAAAACGACAATGCCAAGTCATAAACTTGGCATTGAAAAATACTTAAAACCTAGGTAAAACAAACACTACAAAGGTTTACTGATCCGTATAACAACACGACGGTTACGCGCCCTTTCATCCATATCATCATTGGAAGCCACGTGACGACGCTCACCATGCCCGAATGTGACAATACGATCTTGAGGAATACCACTGGCAACAAAGAACTCTTTTACCGACGCAGCTCGTGTATCCGACACTTTCTGGTTTACTGAACGGCCACCATAACTGTCGGTATACGCATCCACCAGCACTAACTCTACCAAGGGATCATAGGCTAAATATTCTTGCACCCGAGACAGTTGTTGCTGGGAGAAACGAGTTAAATCGGTACCGCCTTCATCGTAATTTAATACAGTAAAAGCAATATCTTCAAAGCTATAGGGCAATAAATGCGCTAGACAAGCTTTAAACTCAGTATATTTACGGCCAAAATTAGCTGAAGACAAACCCACAGCTATTTTATTCGACTCGTTATACCAATCAGCATAGTAAAACGTTGGTTCCATACCGCGACTCAACTCTGCCAACATAGACCAAGCTGCACGCTTAGGCACTTCACCGTTAAAGTACTTTTGATAATGTAATGACGTGATCTCTTTCGATACCACACCAGGACGCCACTGCGGCGCGCGGCTAATTAATTTAGCCTGCGTCACTTGATCAGGTTTTACCCACATATCTAAGGTAAAAGTCATATTCTGCTGTTTACCCGCTTCACTGGTAAAAATCGCTTTACCGTAAGAAGGAATATCATGCTCAAGGCGACAGACGATGGGAGTATTTTCACTCACTCGCCACTGGGAATCACTTAAAGAGGCGACATAATGGCGCAACTCTGCCATTGCAGTTGCTGGAACGCATAAAATTGATACTAATATCAGTTTTCGCCACATAGCCTTTACTCATGTTTAATCGGTTACATGGCTTTATCGGCAAACTATTTAGTTCCTTTAGCTCATAAAACCACCAATCAAGCATGACACACCCCAACACATTTAGCATAATAGCGCCCTGTGAATTTTCTTGAGTACTTTATGAGTGACATTTGCGACGCGAACAAATTGAAATACCGATTTCGAGGCTACTTTCCCGTAGTCATTGATGTCGAAACTGCGGGCTTCAACTCTCAAACCGATGCGTTGCTAGAAATTGCCGTCACCCTACTAAAAATGGACAATGAAGGCGTGATAGGAATCGATAAAACCCTACACTTCCACATTGAGCCCTTTGAAGGCGCAAATTTAGAACCCGAAGCGTTAGCGTTCAACGGTATTGATCCCACTAATCCGTTACGGGGAGCGGTGAGCGAAAAAGAAGCCTTTTTAGAAATATTTAAAGCCGTGAAGAAAGCCCAAAAAGCCTCCGACTGCCATCGTAGTATCATAGTGGCGCACAATGCGGCATTCGATCATGGTTTTGTGAGTAAGGCGATAGAACGTTGCGACTTAAAACGCTCGCCGTTTCATCCTTTTGCCACCTTTGACACAGCAACGCTCGCCGGACTCGCCATTGGTCATACCGTACTTGCCAAGGCATGCATTATGGCGGGTATTCCCTTCGATAATAAAGAAGCCCATTCGGCGCTATATGATACCGAACGTACCGCGGAGCTTTTTTGTCATATCGTGAATCGTTGGAAATCATTAGGTGGCTGGCCATTACTGGCTGTGGATGCGCAGGATGCCGAAAGCGGTACTGTGGAATAAATTTAACAGTTAACAATAGATCTTAAGTAATGAAAAAACAAAAAAGCTGCCATTGGCAGCTTTTTTCATTTAACAGGCGACTGTGATTAGAAAAGTACTAATTACAGTGAGCTTGCGTTTTCAGACAGGTAAGCAGCAACACCTTCAGTGCTTGCATTCATACCTTTATCGCCTTTTTCCCAGCCAGCAGGACAAACATCACCGTGCTCTTCATGGAATTGCAATGCATCGATCATACGTAGCATTTCATCAACGTTACGGCCTAATGGCAGATCGTTAACGACTTGGTGACGAACCATGCCTTCTTTGTCGATCAGGAATGAACCACGGAAAGCCACACCCGCTTCTGGATGCTCAACATCGTATGCTTTACAGATTTCATGTTTAACATCAGCCACTAACGTGTACTTAACTTGGCCAATACCGCCTTTTTCAACTGGGGTGTTGCGCCATGCGTTGTGAGTGAACTGAGAATCGATAGACACACCGATCACTTCTACGCCACGCTTAGTGAACTCTTCCATGCGGTGATCAAATGCGATCAACTCTGATGGACAAACGAAAGTGAAGTCAAGTGGATAGAAGAATACGACGGCTGGTTTGCCTTTGATGGCTGCAGTCAAGTTAAAGCTATCAACGATTTCGCCAGAACCTAATACAGCTGCAGCAGTAAAATCAGGAGCCTGACGGCCTACTAATACGCTCATTTTATATCTCCATCTATGAGTTGAACTAAGTGTAAGGCAAGATGCCTTCTAGCCAGTATGTTCTCAACCTAGGTCAAGTTAAATCCTTACTGATTAAAAGGTGTTCTTACCAATCAAATCCTTAGGCATTATAAGTCGTGTGCTGTGCCTTACAACCTATTTAAGACCAATATCACATTTTTCAAGGGTATTTCCGTTTTGCCTGACTAAGGATAGAGCAATCTGTGTATCCAGTGTGCGGAGCAATCCACATTCAGCTAACAGACAAAAACCAGCATGATCACATTTTCAGATATTTTTCCGATAACGCCTCGGCAAACTGGACATCCACTGCCTTTGCAGTCGAAAATAGCTCCTTTGGCTTAAAGAATTAAGAAAATTGATAATGAATGCAGTCGTAATTGCAGTGTGCTTAATGTTAGCACTCAGTTTAGCTAGGGTGAATGTGGTTATTGCCCTGACCGTGAGCGCCCTCGTGGCGGGATTAGTAGGCGGAATGGATCTGCACCGAACTATAGATGCCTTTAATACAGGCTTAGGTGGCGGCGCACAAATTGCGCTCAGTTACGCATTATTAGGCGCCTTCGCTGTCGCACTATCGCATTCAGGTTTAACGACGCTGATTTCCAGAAGCATCATTAGTAGCCTTGGACAAGATCCTAATCCCACTAACACTAACTGGGTACGCTGGTTACTGCTGTTATCGCTACTCGTCATGTCGATGGCTTCACAGAATATTTTACCGATCCATATCGCCTTCATTCCGATTTTAGTGCCACCACTCTTACATGTGATGACCAAACTGAACATCGACCGTCGCCTTGTGGCTTGTGTTCTAACCTTCGGCCTAGTCACCACCTATATGATTTTACCAATTGGTTTTGGTGGCATTTTCTTAAATGATATTCTGCTTTCCAACTTAACCAGCAATGGCTTAGCCGCTGCTCGCGAGCAAATTCCGCCAGCAATGTTAATCCCTGCCGCAGGTATGGTCGTAGGGTTACTCACTGCAGTATTCATCAGTTACCGTAAACCTCGGACTTACGACGAGGCAAAAGTGTTGGTCGCTGAACCTGAAGAAAATCTCAACAAACGCAATATCATCATTGCTGCACTGGCGATATTAGCCACTCTAATCGTACAACTCGAAACTGATTCTATGATTTTTGGCGCCTTAGTCGGCTTCATGATTTTCAGTTTTTCGGGAGCCTTGAAGCATGTCGCCGACCAAGATATTTTCAACCAAGGTGTGCGAATGATGGCCAATATCGGCTTTATCATGATTTCAGCCGCAGGCTTTGCCGCAGTAGTGAAAGAAACCGGTGAAGTGGGTACGCTTGTGGCCTCGCTTAGTGAGATTATTGGTAACAATAAAGCCCTCGCAGCCTTTTTGATGCTACTGGTTGGTCTACTGATCACTATGGGAATTGGGTCGTCTTTCTCCACCATTCCAATTATCGCGACGATATATGTACCATTGGCATTGAGTTTTGGTTTTTCAGTAGCGGCCACAATCGCGTTAGTTGGCACTGCAGCCGCTCTGGGTGATGCGGGCTCGCCAGCATCAGATTCCACCTTAGGTCCCACTGCAGGTTTGAATGCCGATGGTCAACACGACCACATTCGTGACAGCGTGATCCCAACATTTATCCACTACAATATTCCACTATTAGTGTTTGGGTGGATTGCGGCCATGGTGTTGTAAGTGTTATCGCAGATGTTTACATTACCGGATTAGAAAGTAACAACAGCGCGGCATTCTCCGCGCTGTTTTTTATCGCGGGTATTCACTTTTATTGCGGGCAGCAGGTTAACTCAGTGATTCACTCGATAACTCACGTAATAATGAACGTAATAATGAACGTAATAATGAACGTGATAATTAAGATGTCGGGTCAAGCTTGCGACTCCCTTGCCTATTCTTTTTATCTTCATATAACGCTTTATCCGCCGCTTGTAGCACTGCCTCAAAGGAAGCATAATCTTGCGAATCAGCCACACCGCAGGAGACTGTCAGCACATTTAAAAACTGCCGCTCTGCGACCGCCTGACGTAAATGTTCAGCCAACAATAAGGCCCGTTCAAAAGTACAATTGGCTAAGATAACGACAAACTCATCACCGCCGGTTCTGATTAACAAATCATTTTCTCGAAATACACTGCGCATCGCATCAACAATTTGCATGATCGCCATATCCCCGAGTTTATGCCCATAGGTATCATTAATGGTTTTGATTTTGTCGCCGTCCACGCAAATCACCGCGTAATGCCCCTTCGTTGCGACATCAAACAGTGTGGTCTCATAGACTTTCTTATTATAGGTTCGAGTAAAAGCATCCAATAACATCGCTTCACTAAACCGTTGACGCTCAGTACGAAGTTTCCTAAAACGATTGATATTAATTTGAACGAAGAAGATCACGATAGATAACAAAAACCATAGGGGCAAATTCCACACAATGAAACGAAATATACTGATTTTATATGTCAGTGAAGTCATGTTATCTAAATGATTTGTCATCGAATAAAACAAGAACTCCGGCGTCAATTCAGCCCAAAGGCTATCTGTCGTGATCACCAACTCAGTACCATAATCCGTTTTCTGCAATTCAACATGTTTATTACGCATAAAAACCGACGTCATTAGGGCCGTGTCGGCAATAACATCACCGATGAAATGATTAGGATCATTAGATGATGAAATCGGTGATGCCATCGATAAAATGACTTTCCCACTAACTTCATCTTGATAAGGAATGGATAATACGATTCCATCGGCTAAGGACTCTGGGGTCGCGTCTTTCGCGCAATATTGCAGACTCTGACAAAACTCATTCGTTGAAGTACGGTCTTTAATCAGCCGCGCTTTTACGTCCTCAGGAATTGGGGAGGCAAAATACATGGCATCACTGCGATAAAGTCCCACATACAGGAATATATCTTCGACATTGGTCTTTTTACTGGTTTTACTGGAATAGAGATAATCAAAGTAGCGTAATACTTGCTCTTCTTCTGCGGAAAGCACTCCCCCTTGCGGCAGCATTAATCTGGAAGGGTCAAGCTGAAAAAGCGCTAAAGAGGATTTATTGAAATCAATAATATCGTGCAAAGATAAGCTTTTACCAAGCAGTTCAATATAACTCGGTGTAAGTTGCTCGTTTTTCACAAAAGACACAAAGGATTTATGCTCTCTATCGATTTTAAACGGTAATAGAATAAGTAGGAGTACGACAAACAAGAGGGTCGCAAATTCAAATGATCGACGCAATAATAACCAGTTGAGAGCCGAATTTCCCATAATTCCTCTTAATCCCTGTTCTAGCGACAATGTACCTTGCACAAAACGTAAACTGCGATCAATAAAATTGCAAAATAAGCCAATAAAAACAACTTCAATAGATAATTATTATTTACCTTATTCTAAACTTTAGCAGCTTAAGATAAAGTTGTTATTACTATATTGAACAAAAACAAAAAGGGAGCCTAGGCTCCCTTACTGACCACATCCGCTCAATTGAGCATCAGCAACTCTGATTATTTAGTAACTTTGGCTATTTAGTACCAAAGATTTTATCGCCCGCATCACCCAAACCAGGCAGGATATAACCTTTCTCGTTTAAGCATCTATCGATAGCGGCAGTATATAGTTCGATATCCGGATGCGCTGCCTCTAAGGCTTTAATGCCTTCAGGTGCAGCCACTAGCACTAAGGCCTTAATTGAAGTACAACCGCGCTTTTTCAATAAATCGACGGTCGCAATCATAGAACCACCTGTCGCCAACATAGGGTCGACAACTAAGGCGATACGCTCGTTCATGTCGCTGGCCAGCTTCTCAAAATAAGGCACAGGCTCAAGAGTCTCTTCGTCACGGTAAATACCGACAACTGAGATACGCGCACTTGGAATGTGCTCGAGTACGCCGTCCATCATACCCAAACCCGCACGTAAAATTGGTACGACAGTGACTTTTTTACCTTTGATTTGATCGACTTCAACCGGACCGTTCCAGCCTTCAATCGTCACCGTTTCAGTTTCGAAATCTGCGGTAGCTTCATAGGTTAATAAACTACCCACTTCGGCGGCTAGTTCACGGAAACGTTTAGTGCTAATGTCACCTTCGCGCATTAAACCGATTTTGTGACGCACTAAAGGATGTTTAACCTCGACAACTTTCATTTTTCTCTCCTGCTTATTTTTCGGCGTATTATTTTAGGCAAATTTTTCAGATTCTAGTTGATTTGTTTACTAGGTAAAACAGAAAGTTTTGCCATTCGGTCTAATCGTGAGCTATCTCGCAAGAATAATCCCCAATCGTCTAAGATACCTACTGTGATTTACTATTTTGTGACCAAACTCAATACCTCTAAAAATAGAATATCTCGCATTCAGACCAAAAAAACTCCGCCGAGGGGCATAAATCCAAATCATGACTTTCGACCCCTAGCACAAGCTGGTAGAATACCGCCGCATAAAATCCAATAACGATGTACCCGAGAGGATCCCTCCGTGAGCACACCTACCCCACTGAGCTATAAAGATGCCGGCGTTGATATTGATGCAGGTAATGCACTGGTAAGTAACATTAAAGCAGCCGTTAAACGTACCCGTCGTCCAGAAGTTATGGGCAACTTAGGTGGTTTTGGCGCCCTGTGTGAAATCCCCACTAAATACAAACAACCGGTTTTAGTGTCTGGCACCGATGGTGTTGGGACTAAATTACGTTTAGCTATCGACTATAAAAAACATGACACTGTCGGCATAGACTTAGTTGCCATGTGTGTGAACGATCTGATCGTCCAAGGCGCTGAGCCACTGTTTTTCCTCGATTACTACGCAACAGGCAAACTCGATGTTGAAACGGCAACGTCCGTCGTCAACGGCATCGGCGAAGGTTGTTTCCAATCTGGTTGTGCGTTAATTGGCGGTGAAACCGCTGAAATGCCAGGCATGTATGAAGGTGAAGATTACGACCTAGCGGGTTTCTGCGTGGGTGTAGTTGAAAAAGCCGACATTATTGACGGTAGCAAAGTGGCAGCGGGTGATGCACTTATTGCATTAGCCTCAAGCGGCCCTCATTCAAATGGTTACTCTTTAGTACGTAAAGTATTAGAAGTGAGCCAAGCAGACCCTCAGCTAGATCTCAACGGCAAACCGCTGATTGAACATCTACTTGAGCCAACCAAAATTTACGTAAAATCATTGCTCAAACTGATTGAAGCATCTGATGTCCATGCGATGGCGCACATTACTGGCGGCGGCTTCTGGGAAAACATCCCACGCGTACTGCCAGATAATTTAAAAGCGGTTATCCAAGGCGATTCATGGCAATGGCCCGCTGTTTTCAGTTGGTTAATGGAAAATGGCAACATTGCAGAATACGAAATGTATCGCACCTTCAACTGTGGCGTCGGCATGTTAGTCGCGCTGCCAGCCGATAAAGTGGATGCAGCACTTGCATTACTGGCTGCAGAAGGCGAACAAGCATGGCTTATCGGTGCTATCGCACATCGTGAAGGCAATGAAGAGCAAGTGGAGATCCTGTAATGCCCCAGAGCTGTCGTGTAGTTGTATTAATTTCCGGGAATGGCAGTAACCTGCAAGCGGTTATCGACGGTTGCGATGATAATCTGCAGGCCGAAGTTGTCGGAGTCATCAGTAATAAACCCGATGCCTATGGCCTAGTGCGCGCCCATCATGGCGAAATTGATACCAGCTGCGTGATAGCTCATCAAGGTGAATCTCGCTCTGAATACGATGCACGTTTAATGACAGTGATTGAAAAGTATCAGCCCGATTTAATCGTGTTGGCGGGATTTATGCGGATCTTAACTGATGATTTCGTGAATCATTACCTAGGTCGCATGATCAATATTCATCCTTCGCTGCTACCTAAATACACTGGCTTAAACACCCATCAACGTGCCATAGACGCAAACGATAGCGAACATGGTGCCAGCGTGCATTTTGTCACGCCAGAGCTGGATGCTGGCCCAGTGATATTACAGGCCAAAGTGCCTGTTTATGAAGACGATACGGCTGATATGCTCGCCGCCCGCGTGCATGAGCAAGAACATGCTATTTATCCGCTCGTGGTGAAATGGTTTAGTCAGCAACGTCTTAACATGCAAAATGGCCAAGCCTATCTCGATGGCAACCTTATCGGCCCAAGCGGTTACGCGCCCGATTAGTTCCACTTGACCGAAAGTTGTACCAATCAAAAAAATAGAGACCTTCGGGTCTCTATTTTTTTAACTATTTTCAACAAAAGCATTGTTTTCTGAGGCAATGTGGCATTAGATAACTTAACGAAAAAGTGATTTTTGATCGGCATGACAAGAGACTATTAGATGAAAAATATTATCTGCGATATCGATGGTGTACTACTGCACGACAATAAACTGATCCCCGGCAGCGACAAATTTATCCAGCGCATTTTAGAGCAAGGCAATCCGTTAGTAATATTGACTAACTATCCCGTACAAACGGGTAAGGATCTGCAAAACCGTTTAAGTGCCGCCGGTATTGATATTCCTGAAGAATGCTTTTACACCTCTGCCATGGCAACCGCCGACTTTTTAAAACACCAAGAAGGCAGCAAGGCCTATGTCATTGGCGAAGGCGCCCTCACCCACGAACTCTACAAAGCAGGCTTTACCATTACCGATATTAATCCCGATTTTGTGATTGTCGGTGAAACCCGCTCATACAACTGGGAGATGATCCATAAAGCCGCAGGCTTCATCGCACGCGGCGCGCGCTTTATTGCCACCAATCCCGATACTCATGGTCCAGCCTACAGCCCTGCTTGTGGCGCACTCTGCTCGCCCATCGAACGTATTACCGGTAAAAAACCTTTCTACGTGGGCAAACCGAGTGCTTGGATTATTCGCTCGGCGCTTAATCATATTGATGGGCACTCGGAAGACACTGTCATCATAGGCGACAATATGCGTACCGATATTTTGGCGGGCTTCCAAGCAGGGCTTGAAACCATTCTGGTCACCAGTGGCGTGAGTAAGCTTGAAGATATCGACAAAGAACCCTTCCGCCCGAACCATGTGTTTGCCTGCGCGGGCGATATAGATGTTGTTTAAACAATTATCTAAACCTTTGTCTAATCCTACGTCTAGCAATTCATCCTTGCCAGTCGCTTAAACATTACCTATGCAACACGCCTCGCCCAAAGGCGTATTGCATAGGGTAAAGCAACATTAAGTAACATATTCGCCTTCTTCTCAGCCTTGTGGCTCACAGCGGCTTGCTTCATGATAAGTCTCGCTTCTGATTGATTAACATAAATCTAAAATACCTTAATTAAAACAACAGTAGGATTAACCTATGCGACGTCTGTATCCCCTCTGTGCGCTGGCCATGCTCAGTGCCTGTAGTCCGAATGTATCAGAGCCTGATGGCAACAGCACTTTGGCTGAACTCAAACCAGTGAAGTTTAATGAAGCGCGCTTTAGAAATGATATTAAAGCCCTGTCATCCGATGAATTTGAAGGCCGTGCGCCGACAACTCACGGTGAAAAACTCACCTTGGACTATTTGACCAAAGCCTTTACAGAGATGGGACTCAAGGGCGCGTACCAAGGCAGCTTTTTACAACCAGTGCCTATGGTGAGCTATACAGCAGATGAAGCGCAGCAAGTCACGCTGGCAGGCTTACCCTTTAAATACCGAAAAGATCTAGTGCTCAGCAGTCGCCACGATAACGGTGGTATTAGTATTGAGAACGCGCCATTAGTCTTCGTCGGCTATGGGGTGAACGCCCCTGAATATGGTTGGAATGATTACCAAGATCTCGACATGAAAGGCAAAATCGCGGTGATCTTAGTGAACGATCCCGGCTTTGCTCGCCCTGACTCGGGTAAATTCAACGGCAAAGCCATGACCTATTACGGCCGTTGGAGCTACAAATTTGAAGAAGCCAGTCGTCAAGGCGCACTCGGCGCACTGATTATCCATGATACCGAGCCCGCCTCTTACCCTTGGTCCGTGATAGAAAATAGTTGGACTGGACCACAGCAAGATCTGGTCCTCAGTAAAGCAGAACAAGATAGCCGTATCCAAGTCGAAGGCTGGCTTACATTGGACGCGGCTACACAACTGTTCGATAAAGCCGGTTTATCACTGCCTAATTTAATGGCACGCGCCGCCGACAGCTCAATCAATTTACCCCTTGAGCAAACGGCCAACATCGCCTTTAAAAATAAAGCCGAATACGCGAATAGCTACAATGTGGTCGCCACACTTCCAGGCAGCACACAAGCCGACGAGCAAATCTTGTTTACCGCTCATTGGGATCACATAGGTAAAGACGAGACGAAAACAGGCGATCAAATTTATAACGGTGCCATGGATAATGCCTCTGGCACTGCTGGCATTCTCGAAATCGCCAGACAATTAGCCGACAATGCCAAACAAGGCCATGGTTTAGCGCGCTCGGTCACCTTTATCGCTACCACAGGTGAAGAACAGGGCTTACTCGGTTCACGCTATTACGCCGCTAATCCACTTTATCCTATCGACAAAACCGTGGCAGTGTTAAACCTCGACAGCACTAATATCTATGGCAAAACCAAAGACTTTACCATCGTCGGCAAAGGTAAATCTGAGTTAGAAACTTATCTTATCGATGCGGCTAAACAACAAAACCGCATCGCCATGGGTGAGAAAAATCCCGCCTCGGGCGGTTTCTTCCGTTCAGATCATTTCAGCTTTGCCAAACTAGGCGTGCCCGCCGTCTTTGCCGGCGGCGGTAGCGACCCCGTTGATGAAGCCACGGCTGCTTATAAAACTCAGATGCAAGCTACAATGAAGGGCTGTTATCACAATGTCTGCGATGAATACCGTGAAGACTGGGATTTGAGCGGCGCGCTGCAAGATTTGCAAATCTACTACCAAGTCACACGCACATTGGGCAACAGTAAAGATTGGCCGGGATACTATCAAGGCACAGAGTTTAATAGCCTGCGCCCAGCCAAAACGACGCTTGTAACGGACGCAAAATAACAGGCTAAGTCAGTGGCTTCTTGCGAGAGACAGTTGGGTTAGTCATCTCTTATTGACGTCTGCTTGAAATAAAGCGCCTCCTCCGCCAGCCAAAGCGCCAAACAAGACCTACAAGCACGTGAACCATTCACGTGCTTTTTTGTTTTCAGCTCACAAAAAATGCCGTTATCGCGAAATATCCATCCCACAACGCCATTATGAATAGGCTTATGCCATTTTTTGATGTCAAACTCAGCGCATTAATTGATTAAAAATAAAACACTTAAACGGGACAACTCATTATTTAAGGTCTTTTTTAGCGGTTTTTCTATCATCGATACTTTTTTAAAACACATTGTGAATTCCCCAAAACCCCTCATGCCAAATCAGATAATAAAAGCAAATCATCAAAAATAACGCAAATTAAATGAATTATTATCAAATAAAATCATTAAACATAAACATCTAAATCAACAAAAACACCAATAAACAGATAAAACGTCAAAAATAGTGTTTGGCAAATACCTAAATTGCTGGCACATTAAACCTCAATTGAGACATCCTCAAATGACAGACAGTGTGGGAGTTGTACTATGTGTTCAATCTTTTCGATTTTAGATATCCAATCTGATGCCAAAGAACTGCGCCAAGTCGCGCTAGAAATGTCTAAGCTCATGCGCCACCGTGGCCCTGACTGGTCAGGTATTTATGCCAGTGATAAGGCGATTCTTGCCCACGAACGTTTAGCAATTGTTGACATTGAACACGGTGCCCAGCCGCTGCTGACTGAAGATGGCAGTTTGATCCTCGCGGTCAACGGCGAAATCTATAACCACAAAGAATTGAAAGCCCAGTTAGGCGATAAGTACAGCTATCAAACCAACTCTGACTGCGAAGTGATCTTGGCGCTGTATCAAGAATATGGCACTGAATTTCTTGATAAATTAAACGGTATCTTCGCCTTTGTGTTATATGACAAAGCCCAAGACAGATACCTTATCGGCCGCGATCACATGGGTATTATCCCGCTATACACAGGCCGTGACGCTGCGGGTAACTTCTATGTTGCCTCCGAAATGAAAGCCTTGATGCCAGTGTGTAAAACCGTAGAAGAATTCTTACCGGGCCAATATTTGTACTCAAGCGATGCCGCCGCGGTGAAATACTACACTCGCGATTGGCAAAGCTATGATGCGGTTAAAGATAACCCAGCCAGCCAAGAAGAATTGCGTGACGCATTAGAAGCGGCGGTCAAGCGCCAATTAATGTCAGACGTGCCCTATGGTGTGTTGCTGTCGGGCGGCTTAGATTCCTCGATCATTTCCGCCGTGACGCAAACCTTTGCTAAACGCCGCATTGAAGACGATGGCGAAACCAACGCTTGGTGGCCACAGTTACATTCCTTTGCCGTCGGCCTTGAAGGTGCGCCAGATTTAATCGCCGCCAAAAAGGTCGCCGAAGCGATTGGTACGATTCACCATGAGATCCATTTCACCTTCCAAGAAGGCTTAGATGCGATTAAAGAAGTGATCTATCACTTAGAAACCTACGATGTCACCACCATACGTGCTGCCACGCCAATGTATTTAATGGCGCGTAAAATCAAAGCGATGGGCATTAAAATGGTGTTATCGGGTGAAGGTGCTGACGAACTATTTGGCGGTTATTTATACTTCCATAAAGCGCCAAACGCACAGGCATTCCACGAGGAGTTAGTCCGCAAACTCGATAAACTGCATCTGTTCGATTGTCTGCGAGCCAACAAAGCCATGGCCGCTTGGGGATTAGAAGCTCGCGTGCCCTTCCTCGATAAAGAGTTTATGGATGTGGCGATGCGCATCAACCCTGAAGCGAAAATGTCTAAGGATGGCCGTATTGAGAAACACATTCTGCGTAAAGCCTTTGAGCATAAATTGCCAAAAGAAGTGGCGTGGCGTCAAAAGGAACAATTCAGTGACGGCGTTGGCTACTCTTGGATTGACGGTTTGAAAGAACAAGCTGCGGCGCGTGTGGATGATTTACAATTGGCGAACGCGAAATTCCGTTTCCCATACAACACTCCAGAAACCAAAGAAGCCTATTTCTATCGCTGCTTCTTTGAGGAACATTATCCACTGAGCGGCGCTGCAGAAACGGTTCCAGGTGGTAAATCCGTCGCCTGTTCAACGCCAGAAGCATTGGCTTGGGACGAAAGCTTACGCGGCATTATCGACCCATCGGGCCGAGCTGTACGCTCTGTGCATACCTCAAGTTATTAATAGACTAACGTTGAAGGACTAGGTTCATAAATTAGGTTGATGAGCTAGATTGATGAACTGGTTAATACAGCCAACCACAAGCGCCACCCTAGGGTGGCGCTTGTATTTTAATGCTTTTTACTTTTATTGCTTACTCACGTACAAAATGGTGACTTAGCTAAAATACCAAACTAGGCCGACAGCGCACTGAATGGCTGGATTTGAGCGTTAGTATGAATTTGAGTCTTGTCGTTGGTTTGCACTTGAGTTTGAAAATAAGCATTACTCTGCGTCAACGCCATCGGATCTAAGCTTAAAAACTGCTTTCCAGCACTCAGCCCCACATGATAATCATGGCGTAAATCCGCATCGGTACTGCCCAGCAATTTACTTTGCAAATTTTCAGCAGCAAAAATCTGCACTATCTCCACATCCTCTGGCGGATTAGCGATGAAATCCAATTCATCCTGATAGGCTTGTTCGTGCTGCACTAAGTAATCTATGGTTTTCGGACAAAAGCCAGAAACACAAATCCAAGATTTTAATTTGTGAACCCAAGCCGATTGCGCCTGAAAATCCTCGCTCACAGTACGGATCACCACAATTTTGCGGGCACCACGACGATAGGCCTCACGCACAGGTAAAGGCGCTGCTAAACCGCCGTCGAGATAAAAATCACTATCAATACCTTCGCTTAATGCTGCGCCGTGATCAGAGGCGCTGTTATCAGAAGCGTTATGATTAGCCGCACCGTTATTAGAAGCCTTGTCGCTATTACAGGCATTGTCACTATTACAGGCGCGGTCACTCAGCCAAGGCGTGAGTTTCACCCCTTGTTTATACAAAAATGGCAATGCGCTGGAGGCTTTAAGCAATTCGCGCCACTGGCTTTTACTGCTTGGACTAAAAAAATATCCCTTGCGATCGCTGGCATTGGTGGTGGTGATCAGTAACTGCCTATGACCGAGTGAGGCTGTCGCTGCGTTAAGATCTAATTTAAACATCCCTTGTCGAGTCTGCTCAAAATACCAATCTAAATCGACTACATTGCCGCCGACTAACCCGCGACCGAGTCGATAGAAGCGTTTATGACGCGATAAACCGCGGATTAAGCGTTTGGCATAACCCTTTTGGCGGGCCAAAAAACTGCTGAGATTCTGTGAACCTGCTGAGGTACCGATAAACAAATCAAAGGGATCAAATCCGCCATCAAGCCAAGCATCAAGCACGCCTGCGGTGAATATACCGCGCTGACCACCACCTTCTGCAATCAGGGCCACCTGTGGGCTAGCGTTAGATTGAGCGTCTTTGGAGGCTAAGTGGCTGACGGCGTGCATAGGAAAACCTTATCGAATAATTCATATAAGGCGAGTCTAAACAAGCTGAATGAGAAAATATAACGGATAGAAACTATCATCTTAATAGGTAAACACTATTAAGATGATAGTTACACAAGGTTAATCCATGCTAAAGGCACGAATACAGACAGAGAGCTACGGCGGTTATTCGCGCAAGATTAACCCATTCGCTCCAGCTTGCTCATCATCCTTAACGAACAAGCTATTTTTACATCAATGCATTAAAACTTATGACTCAGTTCAAGCGTAATATTACGCGGCTCACCGGGGAAATGGCCATTACGCTCGCTAAAACCACTGACGGCATATTCTTTATCGAAGATATTTTTAAGATTTAAGCGAACTTGAGTTTGATCCCACTGGGTCGTCCAGCTCATATCAAAAATGGTATGGGGCTTCACCGTTTGGCCATCGAGGCTAAACTGTTCACCCACGTAATCCATGCCAAAAGCAATCGCCGAATCGAGTACATTGATATCGTAACGGGTCCATATCCCTGCTTGATGGCGCGGCGCATTGGCAAAGTGCTTACTATCAAACGTATTAGTTAAACTGTCGTTCGTTACCCCTTTAACCACTTCGGTCTCGTTATAGGCATAGTTTGCCGTGACGGTCAGGTTATCGGTTAAATCCCCCACCAGCGTCCATTCAAGGCCTTGACTGTGTACTTCACCCAAATTAAGTAAAGCGGGAATACCATCGTCATCACCAGTATCTAAAGGGTTAGCTTGGGCGACATTTTGTTTTTCAATGCGATACACAGCAAGCGTGGTCATAAACTGGCCATCAAGCCATTCATTTTTCATCCCAAGTTCAATTTGATTGCCCGTTTCTGGATCGAGGAAACCGTCACCAATATCTTCCGCTTGATTGGTTAAAGATGCTGGATTGAAGCTCTCCGAGTAATTCAAATAAAAGGACATGGAATCGATTGGGCGATAATTAAGCCCTGCTCTTGGCGTTATCGCGTTATCGCTGAAGGAGAAACCGGTATTTTTATCATAATCATCAAACTGGCTAAAACGCAGACCGGCAATCAATGACCACTGTTCATTAAAGTGCAGATGTTCCTGTACATAAATGCCGTAACGGTTAGCGCGGGTACCATCGGTATTTTTATCCTTCAAGTTGTAACTATTAGGGTCGGTTTCACCATAGTTAAGGTCAAAAATATTCAAGTTACCAACACCATCCTTATCAGTCGCCAATTTGTACTGATATTCGGTTTCGACATAGTGATAGTCGCCGCCGAACAGGAATTCATGTTCAAAACCTAAAGCATCGAATGCATAGACAAAATCATTGGTTAAACTGATTTCATCATTAGCCCGTGCTTGAACTCGGTATTCACGCTTAATGGTGCCATCACCCATAATGGGCTTTTTATTGGCATCTAAGGTCGCCCAACCTCTCGATTCATGATATTGCTGCGTGGAATCATTATTCAGATAACGGATCTGAGTCTTGACCGAGAAATTATCGGTAAATTGATGATCGAGAATCGATTGCAGCACCAGTGCATCCATCTTCTGGAAGTCACTCTTCTCATTGGCATTATAGGACGGCGCAACCAGGAAGTTACCGTCATTATCGACAGGAACGCCGCGCAGTCGATTGCCACCTAAATCCTGCTTAATAATATCGAAAGTGGTAGTGAGCTTAGTATCATCACTGATTTCGTAGAGTAACCCACCCGCCACTTCGGCATTTTGACTATCGGCATTATTGCGAAAGCTATCTTCCTGCTGATAATAGGCGCCAAAGCGATAGGCAAGATTTTGGGTTAAGCCACCGGTGAAATCCAGCGAGCCGCCCATCATATCCTCGCTGCCCGTGCTTAAGGTTAGCTCTTTACTTTCAACAAAGGTCGGTTTTTTAGTGACATAGTTGATCATGCCGCCAGGTTCACCACCGCCATAAAGTGCGGATGCAGGGCCTTTTAACACTTCAACCCGCTGCACGTTAAAGAGTTGCGGCACAGAAAATCCCGAATAGGGATCGCCCCTTACGCCATCATAAAAGACGTTGGCATCGTCACGGAAACCGCGAAAGGTCACGCCCGAATAACTAAACTCACTCACGCCCGCGATAGAGCGGTATAAATCGGTAATATTGCGCGCCGCTTGGTCGACGATTAATTGCTCGGTCAGCACTTGCACCGACTGCGGCAATTCCATCACATTAATCGCCGTCTTAGTGCCAACTGTCGTTTCTTTATCGACGTACATTTGCATTGCACGGCCATGGACAGCAATACGCTCAGGTGCTGCGAGTTTTATCTCCCCATCGGCTGCGGATTGAGTCGATGCAGGACTGGGGACTGGTGAGCTCGTAGACAAGGTCTGCTGTGGAGCCTCTTTATCGAGTACAGTTTCAGCGGCGAATGCCGACTGATGTTGAGCGAGTGCAAGTGCGATTAATGAGTAGGCGAAACGAGTCTTCACAGAATGTCCCCAGCGCGAGCGCATAAAAATGGCATAAACCAAAGGGTTTACAAATGTATTCAAACGAATTGGCCGTCATTATAAAGAATGATTTACGAATGACAATAATTATCATTTGAATTTACACAATTGTGAAACGCGTTTAATAAATCATCGACATCAACCCACATAATCCTCGTTATGTTTGGTTATGACTCAAACAAAAGAGAGCGCCAGTAACACAAACCTTCGATGGAAGTTTTAATGTGGAATGAAATAGAGACTCACAGCATCAAGCTGAGTATTTGCGTGCAGCTTAATAAAAACAATAAGTTAAAGATTTAAACGATATAAAAATAAAAACCAGCGACAAGACGCTGGTTTTGACTGTTGTTGAGCTGTTTTTAAGCAAAGGCTTAACTCAGCCTATAAGGTGAATGCTTAAAAGATAGCTTCATCCAATTGAGTTAGCATTTCACTCGCCTGCTCGATTTGCTTACGCAGACTGCGACCTTGCACCGCCCAGTAAGCCATGTAGAAATCGGCAGTTTTCAATTTGGCCTGATAAAATGCAGTTTCTTCGGTGCCCTGCTCCAGCGCCGCTAATGCCACTGCGGCACTTCTGGCCCACATCCACGCCAGCGCAGTCACCCCAAATAACTCCAGATAAGCCATAGAGGCTGCGCCGATAATGTCAGGATTGGTCGCTGCCTGCGAAGCTAAATAACCGCTAGCCTTTTGCAAATCACCCGCACAATCCATTAAACCACTCACGTAAGGTTGCATCGCCGCATTCGTGCTATGTGACTTAATAAACTCAGTCACTAACGCCGACCATTGCTGCATCGCCGCACCGCGGTCGCTAAGCAGCTTACGCCCCACTAAATCCAATGCCTGAATACCGTTAGTGCCTTCATAAATCAGTGCAATACGGCTATCACGCACAAATTGCTCCATACCCCACTCATGAATATAACCATGTCCACCAAACACTTGCTGTGCATCGACACAGGCATTAAAACCACGGTTAGTGATAAAACCTTTCACCACTGGCGTGAACAGTGCCGCTAATTGGGAGGCAACTTTGGCTTTTGCGGGATCGCTATGACGCTCAGCTTCATCGAGCCACAAAGCTTGTTGTCCAACTAAGGCTCTTGCGCCTTCATTGAAGGCTTTTTGCGAGAGCAACATGCGGCGCACATCGCCGTGAACCAAAATTGGATCGGCGGCTTTTTCTGGGGCTTTGGCACCACTTAAGGCGCGGCTCTGTAATCTGTCTTTGGCATAGGCCAGCGCATTTTGATAGGCAATCTCAGAGACGCCCAGCCCTTGCACGCCCACGCCTAAACGCGCTTGGTTCATCATAGTAAACATGGCTCGCAGTCCTTGGTGTGGCTCGCCGACAAGCTCGCCCAGCGCAGCTTCAAATACCATCACACAAGTTGAGTTACCGTGAATGCCCATCTTATGTTCAAGGCCACTGGCATATAAAGTGTTCGGTGCGCCTAAACTACCATCGTTATTCACTAATACTTTAGGCACGGCGAACAAAGATATGCCCTTCACGCCTTCAGGCGCATCCGGCAAACGGGCTAATACGAGGTGCACTATATTGTCGGTGAGTTGATGATCGCCTGAGGAGATAAAAATCTTCTCGCCAGTAATGGCAAAAACGCCTTCGGATACTGACACGGCTTTGGTGCGTAATAAGGCTAAGTCAGTACCGGCGTGGGACTCGGTCAGGTTCATGGTTCCCGTCCATTCACCGCTGACTAATTTGCTTAAATATTTTTGCTTGAGCGCATCACTGCCGTGGGCATGGATGGCGGCATAGGCGCCATGGGTCAAACCGGGATACATGGCAAAGGCCATATTGGTTGCCGTTTGTATCTCAGTGGCAAAAATCCCCACCACTTCGGGTAAGCCTTGGCCGCCATATTCAGGATCGCAGGTCAGCGTCGGCCAACCATTATCAACAAACTGCCGATAGGCATTATCAAATCCTTCCGGTGTAATCACCTTACCATCGACCAACTTACAGCCTTGCAGATCGCCGACACTATTGAGCGGTAACATAACTTCAGTACTAAAGTCGGCCATACCTTGCAGGATCGCATCAACAAGATCTGGATCGATTTCATCGAACCCCTTGAGAGCATCTTGCTGATAAATATGTAACATTTCATTGAGGATAAATTGATAGTCGCGCAGCGGCGCTTGATAGACTGGCATAATCGCTTCCCTTTTCTTGTTAGACTGCAACTCAACTAAGTGATCTGACCACTTTAGCTAAATCTGCCGAAAAAGAAAGCACCACAACGGCCAGCAAAGACTTTTGTTTACACAAACGAACAGCGAAACCGTAAATTGATCGCAACAAAGCCTTATGTTATCGCGGAAAACTTTGTAAGCTAACTGCCTGTTTTTCTGATATGTCAGCAGAGTTAAGGATATTGTTACTATGGGTTCTGTCACTACTAAAAAGCACGCCAACGGGCTCGATTATGTCGAAGTGAATACGGCGTTATGTCAGGCAAGAATTTTTTTGCAGGGCGCGCAAATAGACTATTTTCAACCCGTAGGCAAACCACCTTTGCTGTGGGTTTCATCGGCTGACGATTATCAACCCGGTAATGGGATCCGTGGCGGTGTACCCGTATGCTGGCCTTGGTTTGGCATGAGTAGTGAAGCGAACTTTCCCCAACACGGTTTCGCCCGTACCCGTATTTGGGCGCTGGAATCGGTAGAAATGCGTAATCAGTTAGTGGATTTACGTTTTAGCTTAAAAATCAGTGAGCAAGATAAAATCTATTGGCCGCATAACACTGAGGTCTGCGTGTTATTCACCCTAGGCGACACCCTAAGCATTAGCCTTGTGAATACCAATTCAAGCGATGAAACCGTCACGCTTACCCAAGCGTTGCACAGCTATTTCCCGATTGAGGATATCCACCAACTCAAAGCCAGCGGTTTTAGTGGGTCAAAATACATCGAATTTGCCGAGGGGCCTTACCCGCAAACCACGGATGAAGTGCTGTTTGATCGTGAGACAGACCGTGTCTATACCGATCTCGGCCCAGTGCAGTTATTGCATACACCGCAGGGGACAATCGAAGTCAGCCGTGAAAACAGCCAATCAGCGGTATTATGGAACCCATGGATTGAAAAGTCACAACGCCTGGGCCGATTTAATCCAGAAGATTATCTGACCATGGTCTGCCTAGAAGCGGCCAATGTATTAGAAGATAAAGTCGTGCTCGCACCAGGTGAAACCCACAGTTTAGTGACCCATATTTGCTGGAAAGACTAACGATTAAATATCCTAGCTCTTAATGTCCTAGTCAAAAACGATACAAACAAAAATGCCCAGTCCTATTTGCCAACGCAATCGAAACTGGGCATTTTTATCATTGCAAAACCTATCACTGCGAAACCAGAGTGTTTATCACTCCGAAACCAAAGTTTTATCACTACAAAACCTAAGTTGTTATAACGATGAAACTTAAGGTAAAACTTATTTCGCCGATTTCTCTAAGCGCGCCAGCAAGCTAGACGTATCCCAACGGTTACCGCCCATGCCCTGAACTTCTGAATAGAATTGATCCACCAAAGCGGTCAATGGCAAATGTGAACCATTGCGGCGGGCTTCTTCTAAGGCTATGCCTAAGTCTTTACGCATCCAATCGACGGCAAAACCAAACTCATAGCTTTGGCCCCACATCGTCTTGTAGCGATTTTCCATCTGCCAGCTTTGCGCCGCGCCTTTGCTGATCACTTCAATGACTTTCTCGCCATCGAGTCCCGCTTTACGGGCAAATTGCAGCGCTTCTGCCAAACCTTGCACCACACCCGCGATACAAATTTGGTTCACCATCTTAGTTAACTGACCTGCACCGACGTCACCTAAACGCTCGGCGCAGCGGGCAAAGGCTTCAATCACGGGTTTAACACGCTCAAATACCGCTTCATCGCCGCCGACCATCACAGTCAAGGCGCCATTTTCAGCGCCCGCTTGGCCGCCAGACACGGGCGCATCGAGGAAATCAATGCCCTTTTCGGCTAAGACTTTGGCAAGCTCACGAGCGACATCGGCCGAAGCCGTAGTATGGTCAACCAGCACAGCGCCCTTTTCCATCCCATGAATAACGCCATCACTGCCTAATACCACTTCACGCAGATCGTTATCATTGCCCACGCAAGTAAACACAATATCTTGACCCTCTGCCGCTTCCTTAGGTGTTGGACAGCAGCGACCACCATAGGTGTCGACCCAAGTTTGCGCCTTGGTAAAAGTACGATTATAAACAGTGACCTCATGGCCTTTGTTCAGTAAATGCCTCGCCATGGGATATCCCATTACGCCTAAACCAATAAATGCGACTTTTGCCATGAGCTGATCCTTAAATAGACAAACAAAATGAATCGATTCAAAATAGTGGCCGCAGTTTAACATTCATCAACGGTAACGTCAGAATGAAATCGGAGCGAGTGATAAATGCACTTTTCGCTAAAAACAACAAAGGCGCCTTAAGCGCCTTTGTTGATTTAATTTATGGGGCTATTTCACCACATGGGCTTCCATTTCGGCGCCAATCTTTTTACGCATTTCCATCAAGCGCAGTGCAGAATCCCGCAAATGAATATCATGTTCCGTCTGTGGTATCCACTCAGGCACTGGCGTAGGTAGGCCATCTTCATCAACTGCGACCATGATCACAATACAATGGGTGGTGAGATGACGCTCAGAAACTTTAGGATCGCCCGCTCGCACATCGATACCGATATGCATAGAAGTTTTACCCGTATAAATCACTTTTGCGCTGACTTCAACGATATTGCCCACCAAAATGGGTTGCACAAAACGAATACCGCCCGCATAAGCAGTAATACAATATTTACCGCTCCAGCCCGCTGCACAGGCATAAGCCGCGAGATCGATCCACTTCATCACAGCGCCGCCGTGAACTTTACCACCAAAATTCACATCCGCAGGCTCTGACAAAAATCTCAGGGTACTTTGTCTATCTATACCAGCCATATAACCTCAACTTATTCAGCCACTGTGGCTCAATGTTTCGTGCAATAGGCTGAGTTTACGATAGAAAGCGCCATTAGCGTAAAAATAATTACGATTGGCCTCGTCAAAAAATTCGATTTAACCAAAGTGGCTAATAAGCACGCAGCAAAGCAATAAACTCGGCAACGCTAAACGATAAATCCATAGCTGAAATTCACTACTGACGAAACGTGTACCCTTAGCAAAAGTGTAAACGCCTAAGCCAAACATAAAGAAACCAAGCACTTCGAGGCCCGAAGACATATTGCTATCGCCACCGACGTTAATCGCCGTCACCAATAAGGCAAACCAAACCACCACGTAAGCAGCGATTGCTAAGGTAAAAGTCTTGATCCCAATGTCCATGTTTGGATGCCACACTTTAAACTCACCGCGGATCAATTCGGTCAGATTGGCAGTTAATGCGCCAATGAGGGGAACAAGCGGGATCACCGCGGGATTTAACATGACACACTCCATTAAGATTGAATATGTCTGTCATTATCTGTGGTCACTAGAATTAAACAAGCTTGATGAACAAATGTTAACACTATGGATATCATACAGTTAGAAAGTGACATCTATCACAATAAAGCCATAAGATAACGGAGTTCAACTCACATGAGCAATGAATTTGACCCATAAAAAATGCGCCCTCAGGCGCATTTTTTCACTGTGTTTTACACCATAAATGCGTGTTTTACACTTTCTTGAACAGTAATGAACCGTTAGTCCCACCAAAACCGAAGGAGTTACACAGAGCGTAATCCATCTTCACGTCACGGGCTGTATGGGCAACAAAATCTAAGTCACAACCTTCGTCTGGATTATCCAAGTTGATGGTTGGCGGTACGGCTTGGTCACGCAGTGCTAGCAAAGTGAAAATCGCTTCAACCGCACCCGCAGCACCTAATAGGTGACCCGTCATCGATTTAGTCGAGCTAACCAGTACTTTATAAGCGTGGTCGCCAAATACTGACTTAACCGCTGCCGCTTCCGCTTTATCACCTGCTGGCGTCGACGTACCGTGGGCATTGATATAACCAATTTGCTCCAGTGATAACTTAGCGTCATTAATAGCATTGACCATAGCCGCCGCAGCGCCTGCTCCGTCGCTTGGAGGCGATGTCATGTGGAACGCATCACCGCTCATACCAAAACCGACTAATTCGCCGTAAATGGTCGCACCGCGCGCTTTTGCGTGTTCGTACTCTTCCATCACCATCACACCAGCGCCATCACCGATCACAAAACCATCACGGTCTTTATCCCATGGACGGCTCGCCGCAGTCGGATCGTCATTGCGTGTCGATAATGCTTTCGCTGCACCAAAACCTGCCACGCCTAAAGGAGAAGTGACATCCTCAGCACCGCCCGCAACCATCACGTCTGCATCACCATAGGCAATGGTACGCGCCGCGAAACCGATATTATGCACGCCCGTAGTACAAGCGGTCGTCACGGCGAAATTTGGCCCTTTCATGCCAAACATGATCGACAAGTGGCCCGAAATCATATTGATGATGGTACTAGGTACGAAAAAAGGAGAAACCTTACGCGGGCCACCATTCATCAATGCGCTGTGACCTTGTTCAATCAACCACATACCGCCCATACCCGCACCAATAGCAGTACCGACACGACCAGGGTTTTCTTTACTCATGTCCAGACCTGAGTCTTGGATAGCTTGGATGCCAGCCGCCATACCGTATTGAATAAAGAGGTCCATCTTACGGGCGTCTTTTTTCGTTACGTATTGCTCAACATCGAAATCTTTTACTGAACCACTGAAACGAGTGGTAAATTCACTGGCATCAAATTTGGTTATCGGTGCAATACCACTCTTACCCGAAAGCAAAGCCTTCCAAGTAGTATCGACAGTATTGCCCACTGGAGTTACTAACCCCAAACCGGTTACCACTACACGACGTTTAGACACGGCAGTCACCTTTAAATGCTAATTTGTTAATTCAGATAGAGGACACAGGGTTTTCTATCATTAGACAATTTCTTAAATAATTTTTATTTAGAAAAATTCGCCAATCTGCGGCGAGCATCTCGTGGATAACAATTAAAACACGATCCAGAGACGATTGAATGGCACGGAGGCAGAATTTGACGGGGGTAAAACAAAAACAGGCGGCAAAAATGCCGCCTGTCTTCAAGAATTCAGAATTACTGATTCTTAGAAACGTAGTCGATCGCTGCTTGAACAGTAGTGATCTTTTCAGCTTCTTCATCAGGGATCTCGGTATCAAACTCTTCTTCCAGAGCCATAACCAACTCAACAGTGTCCAGAGAATCTGCACCCAGATCGTCAACGAAAGATGCCGCTGGCTTAACGTCTTCTTCTTTAACGCCCAGTTGCTCTACAATGATTTTCTTTACACGTTCTTCGATGTTGCTCATTAGTTTTCTTTCCTATTCAAATTACGCACTTGCGTAAGATTGCGAGTAGTTTATTAGATTTGGCTGACAATGCAAGCTTAGTTTTCGTGGTCTAACCACGAAATTTCACTATCAATTGATACAGATCACTACTCAGTTGCGACAGAAATCCCTGCCATTCGCCCTTAAACCATGTACATGCCGCCATTCACATGCAAAGTTTCGCCTGTGATGTAAGCGGCTGAGTCCGAGGCCAAAAAGAGCACTGCATTGGCAATTTCTTGCGCTTGCCCTAATCGTTCCATCGGAACCTGTGACATGATAGCTTTTTGCTGCTCTTCGGTCAGCTCATCTGTCATATCGGTCTGGATAAATCCAGGAGCGATAGCATTAACTGTAATTTGACGAGATGCAACCTCTCTTGCAAGAGATTTTGTAAATCCAATCAAACCCGCCTTTGCTGCCGAGTAGTTAACTTGACCTGCATTGCCCATGGTGCCTACCACTGAACCGATATTGATGATTCGGCCAAAGCGCTTTTTCATCATGGTACGCATCACAGGTTTTGACAGTCTAAATAACGATGTCAGGTTAGTGTCGATAATATCCTGCCATTCATCATCTTTCATCCGCATCAGCAGATTATCACGGGTTATACCCGCGTTGTTGACTAGAATATCAACATCACCCGCTTTTTCTTTGATCGAGGCGAATAAATGTGTAACAGATTCACTATCTGTGACATTAAGCACTAAACCAAAACCTTTGTCACCCAGATATTCTTGGATTGCCGCAGCGCCCTTCTCACTGGTTGCGGTTCCAATAACCACTGCACCTGCTTCGACCAGTGTCTCAGCGATCGCACGGCCAATACCGCGGCTCGCACCTGTCACCAAAGCCACTTTGCCTGTTAAATTCAGGTTGAAACTCATATAAACTCCTTACTCAGTTAATGCTGCTAATGAAGCAACATCATTAACCGCTTGGGCTGATAGTGATTTATTAATTCGTTTTGCTAATCCTGTCAATACTTTACCAGGACCACATTCCACCAGTTGGGTAATGCCTTTTTGGGCCATTAGCTCAACAGTTTCGCTCCAGCGGACAGGACAATATAACTGACGCACTAACGCATCTTTAATGTCATCAGCAGAGGTGGGTGATGCCACATCAACGTTATTAATCACTGTAATTGTTGGGGTATTAAACTGTACATCGTTTAATGCCACGGCCAGTTTATCCGCCGCAGGTTTCATTAATGCACAGTGTGATGGCACGCTGACAGGTAGAGCCACCGCCATTTTAGCGCCCGCAGCTTTACAAGCTACTGCAGCGCGCTCAACTGCGTCTTTTTGACCTGCAATGACCACTTGACCAGGACTGTTAAAGTTAACTGGACTCACCACGTCACCTTGAGCCACTTCGGCGCAGGCATTAGCGATACTCTCGTTGTCCAAACCGATAATCGCATACATAGCACCCGTGCCAGCTGGAACCGCTTGCTGCATCAGTTGACCACGTAATTCCACCAACTTAATCGCGTCTTTAAAATCCATCACACCAGCGCAAACTAAAGCAGAATACTCGCCTAAGCTGTGACCCGCGAGTATAGCAGGCATAGGTTTGCCTGAAGCCACATAGGTACGCCAAATCGCCACGCTCGCCGCTAATAGGGCTGGTTGAGTTTTATCGGTTTCATTTAAGCTTTCAACAGGACCTTGCTGAACCAATGCCCACAGATCATAACCTAAGACGTCACTCGCCTCAGCAAAGGTTTGTCCAACAACAGCATGAGATTCGGCAAGCTCGGCTAACATGCCTAGGGCTTGTGAACCTTGACCCGGAAATACAAAAGCAACATTTTCCATATTCAAATTACCTATGGCTAACTTAATTTATTGAAAAATCATGTGGAACACACATGTAGAACTTAGAAACGAATGAGCGCACTGCCCCACGCAAACCCAGCACCAAAGGCCTCAAGCAGCAGTAGTTGTCCGCGCTGAATACGGCCATCACGTACGGCTTCATCCAATGCAATGGGCACTGACGCGGCAGAAGTATTACCGTGTTTAGCTAAGGTCAATACGACTTTATCAAGACTCATATCGAGCTTTTTAGCGGTAGCATTGATAATTCGGAAGTTAGCTTGATGTGGCACTAACCAGTCAATTTCTGACTTATCGATATTGTTAATGCGTAACGTCTCAGTCACCACATGGGACAATTGAGTCACAGCCACTTTAAAGACATCGTTGCCTTTCATGGTCATAAAACCGACCGCTTCAGAGGTTTCGCCTTGGCGTGGTGGGAAAGCGCATTTCAATAAGTCACCTTGGCGACCGTCGGCATAAATGTGGGTCGAAATGATCCCTGGCGTTTCGGATGCGCCTATCACAACCGCGCCCGCACCATCACCAAATAAAATAATCGTTGAACGATCTTCTGGCTCACATAAGCGAGACAGTACATCGGCACCAATCACTAATACTTTTTTAGCCGCGCCCGTTTTTACAAATTGATCGGCAACAGATAAAGCATAAACAAAGCCTGAACACGCCGCTGCGATATCAAAAGCTGGAATGGTATGCACGCCAAGCATGGCTTGAATTTCACAGGCCGCTGCCGGAAAAGCATTGGGAGCACTGGTGGTACCGCAAACGATCATGTCTAAATCTGATGCTTCTATGCCAGCCATTTCTAGCGCTTTTAATGCCGCTTGGTAGCCCATAGTTGAAACGGTTTCATCGAAAGCCGCAATGCGACGTTCTGATATACCTGTACGTTCAACAATCCATTGGTCAGTGGTTTCCACCATTTTTTCCAAATCTTGATTGCTACGCACCTGCACCGGTAGATAACTACCAGTTCCGAGAATTTTTGTATGCATAAGGAGGGATCAGTTATTTATATCTAAAAGAATCGACTCCAAACGATCTTTTATCATTTCAGGGAGTCGACGTTGAGCTTCCGTTACTGCCAAACTAATTGCTTGTAAATAGGCAGTTTCATCCGCGTTTCCATGGCTTTTTACAACTATTCCGCGCAATCCTATCAGACTTGCACCGTTATAGTGGTCGGGGTTCATCTGACTAAGGACCGCCTGGATACGAGGGGCGATAAGTTTAGCCAGAAAACGAACGAATAAACCTTGGGTTAGTCCCCGTTTTAACTGATGTACTAATAACTTGGCAATACCTTCTGAGGTCTTGAGCGTGATGTTACCCACAAACCCATCACAAACAATCACATCCACATTACCGGAATAGATTTCATCCCCTTCGATAAAACCTGTGTAATTGATTTGTTCTGTGTGTTGCAGCAACTGCGCGGCTTGCTGAACTTGGTCATTACCTTTAATTTCTTCAACGCCCACATTGAGCAAGGCGACTTTTGGCCGAGATTTCTTATCTACCGCTTCGCACAGGACTGAGCCCATCACGGCAAATTGAAATAAGGTTTCCGAGTCACAGGAAATATTCGCGCCCAAATCCAACAAATAAACCGGTTTTTGAGTCACCGCAGGTAAACAACTGACTAATGCGGGTCGATCAACACCAGGCAAGGTCTTCAGCAATACTTTCGCCATTGCCATCAGCGCCCCTGTATTACCGGCACTCACACACGCTTGTGCGCGGTCGTCACGCACTAACTCAATAGCCAATCGCATGGAACTGTTTTTACGTGTACGCAAGGCATGCACAGGCCTATCGGACATACTAACGACTTCATCGGTATGAATGATTTCTATGCGCGAAAGTAAACTCGCTTCGGCTTGACGTAGATAGACATCAATTTCAGTCTTGTCACCGACTAAAATGATTTTAAGAAAAGAATGTAATTGTAGTGCCCGCAAGGCTGCAGGCACCGTGACGTGGGGGCCATGATCACCACCCATTGCATCTAACGCAAGCGTCAGATTCGTCATTAGGAAACCAACAAATTACTTGTTGATTACCTTTTTACCGCGATAGAAGCCATCTGCAGTCACATTGTGACGCATATGGATTTCACCGCTGGTAGCGTCTACAGACAGCTGAGCAGTGCTCAGTGCGTCATGTGAACGGCGCATTCCGCGCTTTGAACGTGATTTTTTGTTCTGTTGTACAGCCATTGGCCTGTCTCCTCGATTACTTGCTCTTCAGTTTTTCTAACACTGCAAACGGATTTGGACGCTCCTCTTGAGCGGGTTCTATCTCGCCTACAACCATGTCTTTAGATCCTGCACTGCAATCAATTTCTTGATGCATTGGGATTATCGGCATAGCGACTATCAATTCATCTTCGATCAATTGATGTAGACGCACTTCGCCAATTTCATTGCACTCAATTGGGTCATACGCATCCGGGAGCTCATCGATTTCTGCCTTAGTCCGACATGGACCAAAACAAAAGTCGACCGTAACCTCAGTGGTAAATAGTGTCATGCAACGTTGACATATCAGAGTGAGCTCCGTCACAGCCTTCCCTTTCAGGTAGACTATCCCCTGTAAATCTACGCCACATTCAAGCGACACTGCCACATCGGAACAGTCGCCGGCACATAACTCAGTTAATCTTTTCAGTTGCACACCAGGAACAACGCCCTGATAAACTAGGCGACTCGAGGCGGCGCGAAATGGATCAATTGAAACCGGTATCTTTACTGTTTGCATAAGGCGCGCATATTATAGTTTGAAAACGCTAGAGTCAAAGAAAAAATACTAACTTAAGTCCCAGTTTGCGACTTAAGCCTTTCCCCTGCCCCAACATTGAAATTGACGGAAGCGAAATAGTACCCAAGCATGGGGCCGCATACAAGTGCAAGCCGCCTAAAATAGTCGCATTCATTGAAAAGAAACCGTAAAGACGAAACTCTTGCACTCTCCCGCATTGATTGGTCACAATATGAGTCACTCTTTTGCGGATATCTCATTATGCCAACCCCATTAATCTTAGCTTCGACGTCTGTATATCGACAATCTTTACTGCAAAAACTCGGGTTACCCTTCGAATGCTGCAATCCTAATATTGACGAAACGGCGTATCTCGAAGAATCGGCCCATGCTTTAGTGCTGCGATTAGCCAAAGCAAAAGCCGTCGCGGGAGCAGAACAATTCCCCGATGGTCTGATTATTGGCTCCGATCAAGTTGCCGTCATTGATGGCAAGATTATCGGTAAACCCCATCATTTTAATAATGCCGTCGCGCAGCTCACTCAAGCCTCAGGCAAGGCCATCACCTTTTATACTGGTCTTGCACTCTATAATGCCAAAACTGGCGCTATGGCCGCCGAGGTTGAACCCTTCACGGTTCATTTTAGGCACCTTAGCCATGCGCAGATTGTGGCTTACATTGAAAAAGAAGAGCCTTATTATTGCGCGGGCAGTTTTAAGAGCGAAGGTTTAGGTATCGCGTTATTTACAGAGCTCGAAGGTCGCGATCCCAATACCTTAGTTGGCTTACCACTGATATTACTGACGGAAATGCTGTTAGCCCAAGGTGTAGACGTTCTCGCTTAAACATTTGCCAAGGCTTTGCTCTGTTTATTGAATCGATGACGCGCATCAAAAATACCGAGCTACTGAGTCGTTTCATCGACAAGAAGACGAGACGTAAATAAAAGTGATAAGGAAGTCTCATGCGCAGCGGCATGTATTGCCGCTCCAGCATTAAATAGCAGTGTTAGAGGTATTGCAGTAATTGCTTTGGTGAATCAATCAAGGCGATAGGTTTTGCCAGCAGCAACTTTTCGGCACTGTGGGCGCCATAGGTCACGCCAACGCTATCAATCCCTGCATTGGCCGCCATGGTCAAATCCAGCAGAGAATCACCCACCATTAAGGCTCGATTCGGGGCAATATTCAATTCTTTCAGCAAACTTGAGATCATTTCAGGATGGGGTTTGCTGTGCACTTCATCGGCGCAGCGTGATGCAACAAAGTATCGACCTAAGCCTGTTTGCTCAAAGACGCGATCAAGTCCCGCACGGGCTTTACCGGTTGCGACGGCTAATTGATAACCTTGAGTATGTAACTCATCGATTAAAATAGGTGCTTGTGCAAAGAGCGGCGTTGGCGTGGTGTCTAAATGCAAATACTGTGCTTTAAACTCAGCGCGCATTTGCTGATATTGATCATTTTCGCCTTGGCTGAATGCACTATTAGAATGCTGCTGATGCTGAGAATTGGCAGAAGAAGCGCTGCAATTAAGTCCCTGTGGGAACAGGACTCGCAGCGCTTCTGTCATAGAAAGACCAATAATATCGCGAATGTCACTTTCAGTTGGGATAGGTAACTGCAATGCCTTAGCCATATTTTCAATACAAGTGATAATTTTACCGATGGAATCCATCAGAGTGCCATCCCAATCGAAAATCACTAAATCGTATTGCTTTATCTTCATCCTTGAAACCTATCCCCGTCGATTACGCACGCTTTAACTTATCGAGTAATTGCGACAAATTTTCATCTAAAGGCGCTGAAACCCGCATCACTTCATCATTTTCTGGATGAATGAACATCAATTCAGCGGCATGTAAAAAGAGTCGAGTTAAGCCTAATGACCGCATGCTGTCGTCAAACCCTTGCTCGCTGTATTTATCATCACAGGCGATAGGATGGCCAGCAAATTGGCAATGCACCCGAATTTGATGAGTACGTCCAGTGACAGGGCTTGCCTTCACTAAAGTACAACCTTGGTAACGCTGCATAATTTTAAAGCGCGTTTCTGAAGGTTTACCTTCCGCATTAACGCGCACTATGCGCTCACCGGATTTGAGGGTGATTTTCAATAAAGGCTGTTTAACGGCTTTATCTTGAGCAGACCATTCACCTTTAACTAAGGCCAAATAGTCTTTCTGCATTTTTTTATACCGAAGCTGATCATGCAGATGTTTAAGCGCGCTACGCTTTTTCGCCACCAACAACACACCCGAAGTATCTTTATCGAGACGATGTACTAGCTCTAAAAACTTTTGTTGAGGACGCAGTGAACGCAATGCTTCAATCACACCGTAATCGACTCCACTACCACCATGCACGGCAATGCCAGCAGGTTTATTCAGCACGATCAAATGATTGTCTTCATGCAAAATACGATCTTCGAGTTGCGAGACTTTACTTAAGTTCGCCGATGGTGCGGTACGGTTATCCGGCTCTGCCACGCGGACTGGCGGAATACGTACTATGTCGCCAATCTGCAACTTGTACTCGGGTTTGATGCGTTTCTTATTCACTCGAACCTCGCCCTTGCGGACAATGCGATAGATCATGCTTTTCGGCACGCCCTTCAGCTTGGTCATTAAGTAGTTATCGATACGCTGTTCGAAGTGATCTTCATCAATCGTGATCAACTGAACCTGTTGTGGGGTGGATTCTATATTCATGATGCGCCATCTAATTATAACGGTCGCCATTGTACAACAACTGAGAAGAATTGTGCCTTTCCATTGCTGAATTTTTTGATTATTGCTATATTTCACCAGCGATTAGGGATAAGCCGTGAATAAAGTGTTCACAACGCCCTGATCCCAAGCGGAAAATTTAACGGATAAAAAAAGATTTTCTTGATAGCAAATCATTGATTTGCAAATCGTATATAGAGTAAAAATACCACAAATGCGTTTTTTACGATTAAATCGAGAAAGTCACCTTACTTTAATAAGGTTTACCCTAGGTTTTCCTCCCCGATTTCGAAGGATATTTTAACTTGTCGTCAGACAAACCGATTCGACTTGGGCATTACCGGAACGAAACTAAAGAATTTATGGGGTTGGTTGATGTTTTACAACGAATTCCTTGTTTTTGTAATCATTAAAAAATAAGCCATAAATAGGATGCGACACGCAGCGACTGCGTCTAACAGTAATGCGCACCTCTTGCCTAGCCACCAGCCGTGAGGCTCAGTTGACCTACTGCTAGGCCCGTAATGCAGCGAAGCGCGATGTTTGATGACCTCTATTTAAAGAAGAATGACGTCATCATGAAACGTATGTTAATCAATGCAACTCAATCAGAAGAGTTGCGTGTTGCCCTTGTTGATGGGCAACAACTGTATGATCTAGACATTGAAAGCCCAGGTCATGAGCAAAAAAAATCAAACATTTACAAAGGTAAAATTACCCGCGTAGAACCGTCTTTAGAAGCCGCTTTCGTCGACTACGGTGCCGATCGTCACGGCTTTTTGCCACTGAAAGAAATCGCTAGAGAATATTTCCCGAAGGGATATTCGTTCCAAGGTCGCCCAAATATCAAAGAAGTGGTCAGTGAAGGACAGGAAGTTATTGTCCAAATTGACAAAGAAGAACGCGGCAATAAAGGTGCAGCCTTAACGACCTTCATCAGCCTTGCAGGCTCTTACTTAGTATTAATGCCAAACAATCCACGTGCTGGCGGGATTTCTCGTCGTATCGAAGGTGATGAACGCACTGAGCTAAAAGAAGCGATGGCTGACTTAGAAGTGCCTGCGGGCATGGGTCTTATCGTGCGTACTGCGGGTGTAGGCAAAGAATCTGCCGAGTTAAAGTGGGACTTAAAAGTTCTACAACACCACTGGGCGGCGATCACCGAAGCTTCACAAGTTAAAGGCGCACCTTTCTTAATTCACCAAGAAAGCAATGTGATAGTTCGCGCTATTCGTGACTATTTACGCCGTGACGTGGGCGAAATCCTCATCGATCATCCACGTATTTTTGAAGAAGCGAAGCAACATATCGCCTTAGTTCGCCCTGATTTCGTTGAACGCGTAAAACTGTACGAAGCTGAAGTGCCATTATTCACTCACTTCCAAATCGAATCACAAATTGAATCCGCCTTCCAACGCGAAGTACGTCTGCCATCTGGCGGTTCGATTGTTATCGACCCAACTGAAGCGTTAACCTCAATCGATATCAACTCTGCCCGTGCCACTAAAGGCGGCGATATTGAAGAAACAGCACTTAACACTAACCTCGAAGCCGCCGATGAAATTGCCCGTCAATTGCGTCTCCGCGACTTAGGTGGCTTAGTGGTTATCGACTTTATCGATATGACGCCAGTGCGTCATCAGCGTGAAGTTGAAAACCGTTTACGTGATGCTGTGCACCATGATCGTGCTCGCGTGCAGTTAGGTCGCATTTCTCGTTTCGGTTTGATGGAAATGTCGCGTCAACGTCTGCGCCCCTCTTTAGAAGAATCTGCAGCGCATATCTGCCCTCGCTGTCATGGCCAAGGCACGATTCGCAGTACCGAGTCTTTAGCACTGTCAATTTTACGTTTGATGGAAGAAGAAGCCATCAAAGAAAACACCTCACAAATCGAAGCGATTGTGCCTGTGGATGTTGCAGCTTTCTTGTTAAACGAGAAACGCAAAGCCATTCGCATCACAGAACAGCGTCACGATGTCGAAGTGTATGTGATACCTGACGCACACATGATGACGCCTGATTACCGCGTGATCCGTCACCGTAGTGATGATGAAATCAGTGAATCAAGCTATAAGCGTATAGAGCATCCTGAAGCCAAATTGTATGAGCCACGCAAACTGGAACGTACTGCGGCGCCTATCCCGGCATTAAAAGGTTTTGCAGCGCCACAAAAAGTAGAACAAGCCCCATCACCAACGGTGAAAGTTGAAGCGCCACAACCAGGCTTCTTCAGCAAGCTTGTGAGTGCAATCAGTGCCATGTTTGCGCCAAGTGAAAAAGCTGAACCCGTAAAAGTTGTTGAAACTAAAGCAACTGATACCAGTGCGGCTAACACAAATCGCCGTAACCGTCGTAATGACACTCGCCGCCCACGCAATGCCCAAGATGCCGACAAAGCAAAAGAAGGCACTCGTGAGCCGCGTAGCCGCAATCCAAAAAAGCCAACTGATGCAGTAGTCAGCACACAAGAACGTCCAGTACGCGAAAAAGAAGAAGCGGCTAAACGTCCAGCTAAAGCTGAACCGAAGCCACGCGTACAAGCGCCAAAAGATGTTGTTGCCGACATTGAAGCAGATGATGCCCCTAAGCAAGAAGTCGCCCGCGAGCGTCGTCAGCGCCGTAACATGCGTCGTAAGGTGCGTATCGATAATGGCCATAATACGCCAGATAATGCGATCCCAATTGCACCTGAAGATGCAGCAGAAGTGTTAGCGGAAATTGCAGCCCTTAACGCCGCAGCGGCAAGTACAATCAGTGTTAATGTCAAAGCTGAAGTCATTGCACAAACGCCAGTAGAAACTAAAGCACCAAGAACACGTCGCCAGCCTCGTAAAGAAGCCGCACCCGCTCAAGAAGCGCAAGAAAATATTGTGCTAGAAGAGACAACTGTAATTTCTACTGTAGTAGAAACACCTGCGGTTGATGCTGTTAACACAGCTGAAAACACCTTGGTTGACACAGCAGCTCATACTGTAGCAGCGGATGCAGTATCGCAAGATAGCGAAGTTGATGCAGACAACGAAAATGCTAATGCTGATGATCAATCAAAACGCGAGCAAAGAGATGGTCAACGTCGTAGCCGTCGTAGCCCTCGCCACCTTCGTGCAGCGGGTCAACGTCGTCGTCGCGACGAAGATGACCAAGGTACATCAACGCCAGCGCAATTCGTTCCTAATGACGAATTAGGTGCTGACCAAGAGTACCCAAGCGAAATCGTCAGTGTTCGAGTGGAAACTCCTGTTGTTGCAACTCAAACAACAGCGGTAACTGAACCAGCCGTTAAAACTGCTGACGTCGAAATAGCTGAAACAAGTTCAACTCCAGCTGTTGAAGCTCCTGCTGTTGTTAAAGTCGAAGCAAAAGTTGAGCCTCAGCCTCAAACAAATGACGTTGCAGCAGTTGAAACTCAGCAAGTTGAAACTAAACCTGTTGTGACTAAAACCACTGAAACGAAAGCGGAAGAGCCAAAGGCTGCTGACGTAAAAGTTGACCTTGCGTCAATCGTTGAAACTCAGGTGACCAGCGTTACTGCTGAAGCCGTAGTCGTTGCAGTCCCATCAGTTGAAAGCTCAGTGACTAAATCAGTAGCAGTACCCAAAGCTGAAGCAGCTAAAACCGAAACACTTGTCGAGCCAAGTGTTGCACCGAGCGCTGAAGTAAAAGAAGCCGTGAAAGCAACAGCCTCTGCGCCAATGGCCAGACCGGCTACTATCGCTAAGCCTCAAGCCACAGTACAAACAGTTCCAACAACACCGCAAATCAATGCAGTTGTTGTCAGCAAGCCGAAAGCCGCCAGCCGCTTTGGCTCTATGGTGTCTTCGGATATGACCAAGCCTGTCGTTGAAGTGAGAGAACAAGTGGCAGTCCCTAAAGGACGAGAGTATGAGAATACTGCGAACGAAGAGTCTACAGCCAAAATCAAACTCGCTAATGGTGCAGAGTCGGATATGGCGCGTCCATAATCACTTAAGCTAAACCAGAAAAGCCATGCAATTGCATGGCTTTTTTATTTATACTGTAATACTCCACAATATTTAAATTTAGCTCTATCCATTTTTCGGCTTAATCGTAGTCCCTTGAATAACATAACCCATCAAAAGATCCTCGGTATATAGTTCTCAACTTTAAGTATTCTTGCGTTGTCACTAACGTCACATTAGAAGCAATAAACATGCTAACAAAATATCAGGCCAATACCCGCCAGTAGAAAGGGCTCTTAATCCATTTAGTGCTAACTGTAGACCCCTCCTTTATAAGTTAGGAAAACTAGTCGAGGGAAAGCATTATTCCGCTATAAAGTAGCCGATAATTAAGTTGGATTAGCAGCCTAAAGCTTCTGTCGGAAATACTTAAATGTACGAAATGCAAGGCATCTCAATAGCCATATTCGTTTTTTGGTCGGCTCCAAACTACATCATAAATAAGCTAGTGTTCTTTAATATCAAGCACTAAATGCTTTGCCAGCCTTAACTCTTTACTACAAGGCTTTCAGCCTTAGGTGCAGCTTAGTATATGTAGGATAACTAAGTGCAAGAAATGCAAGTGCACCAATCATATTCGGCAATATCTGAAGTCACTGATTTACAACAAATGAATGATTAGACACATTCGCGTTCGACATTGAATATAAGATTACGCAAAAAATAAACTCGATAAGAGTAAGCGTTAAGAGTTAAGAGTTAAGAGTTAAGAGTTAAGAGTTAAGAGTTAACATATAATGGAATTGAATGTTACAGGAGTAAAAATAAGGAGAGTGTATCAAATGGTTTTATTGAAAATCTTGGAGATATCAGAATTGGATTCTAACAGAGAAATATTAGAGGATTAACTTCAGATTTAAGCATTAAATTAATGCGACATGTTAAGTGGATCTCGTCGCTTATACTGGATTCAACAATCTAAACTAAATGAAATTTTATTTTCGCACAAATAAAAAGAGCCACGGAATTAACCACAGCCCTTTAATCCATTGCTATCAGCTCCAGGCTAACAGCACTGAAAATTAACCAATGATAGTTACGTTTTCAGCTTGTGGACCTTTTTGACCTTGAGTCACAGTGAAAGACACTTTTTGGCCTTCATCAAGAGTTTTGAAACCGTCAGAGTTGATCGCACGGAAGTGTACGAATACATCTGGACCAGATTCTTGCTCAATGAATCCGAAACCTTTGTCAGAGTTGAACCACTTAACAACACCAGTAACTTGAGACATAATATAAATCCTGTAAATAAAAAATTAAAGCCTTAACGGCGGGTGGAGCTGGAAAATGCCGGTATTACTTATGTTTACAGGACGAACTGGTCGTATTGAACACATAAATATAAGCCCAACCTTCAAGCTGATAAGACTATAAACCATTCTAAAGATAAGTCAACACACTGCGACACTTTGGATTATTTATTTTGCCTAAATCTACTTTACGGTTTTGCAACCGGCTAGCAGAACACTAGGTTCATGCTGTTTAGCAAGTACAGTTAAGCATTTTAAATAACTTATTTCAATAGCTTAATCTTATCACTTACTTTGAAATCCGATGCACCTCAATTTGGAAATCCAATTCACAGTTCAGTCCTTGCAACGCAAATGCTTGCTTTTGGGCATGAGTAAACTTCCAAGCATAGGGCGTCATTTCTAAAAAATGAGCGATATGTTCACTGTTTGCCAGCTCTAACTGGGAGATTAAGCGCTCCTGATGCAGACACTCAAATCCAGCAATATGCGCTGTGGAAACGGGGTGTAATCTTGGCTCAGCATAAATTTGTTGTTTCAACGCAAAGTGGTGTAAAGGTCCCGGAGAAACCGTTATCAGTAAGCCTCCATCAGCCATAATCCGTTGTAACTCTTCTACTTTTGAAGGGGCATAAATACGAATGGCAAGATCGACACTTTGGGATGCGATTGGCATTTCATAGGCACTTGCGACACAAAATTGCAAATTAGGGTAACGTTTAGCTGCATATTTAATCGCAGACTTAGAAATATCTATACCTTGTAAATTGCAATCATGGTGCTGGCTCAACTCATGGAATAAACGTTGACTGTAGTACCCTTCCCCACAGCCTATATCGAGGATTTGTTTTGCTTCGGCACCAAACTCAAGTGCGAGCTCATTCACTCTATCACTCAAACCTTGATAGTAACCCGCGTTTAAAAATTCACGCCGAGCAAACATCATCTGTTTATTATCACCAGGATCTTTTGAGTTTTTCTTCTGTACAGGCAATAAGTTGACATAGCCTTCTTTGGCCATATCAAACTTATGTTGCTGTGAACAACCCCAAGTTCGCTCCGTTAACGTCAGTGGGGCGGCACACAGGGGACATAAATAATACATAATGGACTCTTATCATTTAGCTAAATTTGGGTAAAAAGTTTATGTTTCGTCTTCCATCAATCGATCTACCATCAGGGTCAATTCCGGTGAAGCGAGTAATTCATAACACTCTAATTTTCTTAATAGCTTATCAGTGTTATCGACATCATTAGCAGCGCGGCTGTAGTTTGGTCGCTCAAACATATGGGTATAGGTTCTAAATAACCATTGTTGTTTCTGCAGTAGCAAGGGATCGATCCTTAATACTTCATCAGCAAGGCTGGCGTGACATTGACCAAGCTCCCCGCGCATAAACGACTGCAATTCTAATCTAACCTGCTCGATTTCGGTCATGTAAATTGCAAGAGATTCAGATGATGCGGCATAGTCGTAGTGCCTTGCTAACAGTGCTTTAGCAACCATTAACGCTTTGGGCTCATGCAAAACCCGTAAATCCGCTTCTAAGGGAACTAACTCAAACTTTGAATTGGCTTGTAAGGCAAAAGTTAAGTCATTATCTGCACCTAAATGACGAGTCGTATCTAAGGTAAAAGATACACCTCGCCTCAATTCTGCCGCACAAAATTTCGCAGCTGTTCCCATCCGTGTATAAAGCCTAAAACCTTGCCCAAGGCTGCGGGTTATTGGTGTATTGAAAGCCTGAGGGCTTTGCGGTAACGATTCGACCTTAAGACCCATAAACGGCTGGAAGCGGATGACTATATTTTGCTGAATTCCGGCTTCAGCTATGACGATAATCTCTAGTAAAGGGGCATTGATCGCCTGTGACACAATAAAATCACTCACATCGTCGGGTAGCCGTAATGTGAGTATTGATGCCTTTTCAATATCAAGCACCATAGGTTCATTTAGAAATTGATGGTACATAAGACATTATTCTCCTATTTAACCGCAATTGTACCGTCCAATACCAATTAAAATCACTCCGTAAACCATTACCATCGCAAGGTATGACTTAATCTTCATGATGCCGTAAATCGGCATTCGATAAATAGTAGTGACATTGCGTGGTAGCATATTTATGCCTCCAGTGATCTATAACGTTAAGCACAGGAAGATGTAAGTGACGTATACAATGAACTTCACGTAACCATTCACCCAATGTAAAACTCACGATGCACCCAGCCTAGAAAGTGACGAACCTAGTCAGCGTTATTAGGCATCGCTCGGCTTAGCGCCAGAAAACCATTCGGTATGCTGGTCACCTTGACGGCCAAAATAGGTTACACGTTTACCTCGCAAAAACACGAAATAACCTTGAACTCCGGCATTCATAGCGCGCTGGCAGAAAAGCCGAAATGTTTGCCCATGCTGCTGACTATCCAAGATGGCAGCTCTGAGTTCAATCACATTAAAATTTTCAGCAATTAATGGAAGTCCCTCAAATGAGAAAGGTGATTGCACTGTAGTACCTGCTGCGCTATAGAAAGTAAATGACTTCGAGGCATAGTCTACATAGTAATACTCGACACCTTCAGCAATAAGATTGCCGACAATTTGAGGAAATGGTATTAATCCAGACAAGGTTGCTTGTGCAGATTCTAAAATTTTATCCGAGTTCATTGATGTCCCCTCTGGGTCTTGAGTGGTCAATTTATATGTTCAACATCAGCAGTAGAGCCAAAGTGATAGCACTGTAAAAACGTGGAGCATACGCCAGCGCTGGTTAAACGCTCAAAGTACGTTCTCATAAATGATTAACGCAATAAACACGACCTTCAAACTTCCCCCAAAATCGTTGCCAGACTACAAACACGTTTATGCATATATAACGTAAAGCCATATTAAAAACACTATGGCTAAAGAACATAAGGACTTTAAAATATTCTGCGAGCCACTCGCACCCAGTGCCAACACCGTTGGGGTGTCTAAATTGATTTACAACTCACATAAACCCAAACTAAAAAAATGTATCATTTACACTTATCATCTGTTTCTTTATCCCGCAAGCCACCTAGGCTACTGCTAAAATAAGCACACCGAATCAATTTCAACCTCTAGCAATGAGTTTATTGATGGATAATTTACAGCGACTGGGCATTATTTTTTGTATTCTTTCCCTGTGGGTCTTGGCAAACATACCCGTCACTTATGCTAATGATCAATTCATTATCAATCAGTCTGAATCCAAGCTTGATCACAGATATCAGTATACTTATGACCTTTTACAATTAGTTATTGATGCAACCAAAGCCGATTTTGGTGAAGCATCACTGCAAGTCTCAGATCTAATAATGAGTCGAAATCGTATCTTCAGAGCATTACAAGAGGGTGAAACCATCAATGTTATTGCAGAAGCCTCTAACCTACAGTGGAATAAACAGCTTATTCCAATAAAAATTCCTATTAGAAAAGGCATTCAGGGATTTAGAATTTTTATTATTAAAAAGGAAAATATACCTAGGTTAGCCCAAATTACCTCGCTAGCGCAGTTAACTGCTCTTGATACTGGTTCAGGTAGCCAATGGTCGACTAAAGTTGCCATGCAACAAGCAGGATTTAAGATTATAGAAAGCAATCAATATGACAGTTTATTTAATATGCTATCAAAAGGACGGTTTATAACATTTGGCCGCGGAGTGAATGAAGTATTTCAAGAGGTTGAGCAGTTTAATCAACAATATCCAGATCTCGTTGTTGATGAAAGCATCATGCTACATATTCCACTAGCGACATATTATTATGTTTCGCCTAACAAACCTCGCTTAGCTCAGCGAATACAAATTGGCCTCCAGAGAATTATCGATAATGGTCAATTTGACCAGTTATTTTATCAACGCCATTGCGATTTTTTGATAAAAAGTAAATTGAATCAACGATTAGTTTTTAAAATTGACAATCCTTTTATATCTGAATCAGAAATGACTTCCATTGTCGGTAAAGATTTCTTACTCAATCCAATGGATGACTTTTCCATATTATGTAAGAAATATCATTGAATAGGCTTCATCAGATAAACGCTTTGGGTCCGTCATGACTTAAAAACATCTCTCGGAAAATGGGATAAAAAACAGCAAGTCGCGGCTTGAATTGAAGGAGGTTAGATTTTTGGCCTTGGGTATCAAGAAATCAAATGAAAACCTTCAAGGCCATTAGCCTTGAAGGAAACTTTTTAGAATTGCACTCTGACACCAATAGCCGCTGAGCGACCTGGCATAGGGGATAAATGCCTTAGGAAACTGTTATGTGGGCGCGCATCTACATCGGTAAGATTATCTAAGCTTAGGTAGAATTGAGTCGGCACTTTCGAAATGACTTGATCTAAAGTGATATTGGCTCCGAGCAAAGCATAAGATTCAGAGGGCCTCTCAAATCTGCTAACGTCACCTTGTGAATGATAGCGAACATAATCGATGGACACTGTAAGCGCATCATACTGCCAATTTAGTGCAGTGCCTGTTTTGGATTGTGGTGTTCGAGGCATTGAAGTGCCTTCTAACCTGCGGCGAAAGTATTCGTCCCGCTCACCAGCGAGAGGTGGGCGAATACTAAAGATATCGTAACTACCATCGTATTGATATCGAGGAGTATTTCTCACTCTGTCAGTAAATGCGCTGAGCTCAAAAACTCCCCACCTTTGCCACGGGAAGGTATAGATAGCTTGTACCTCTAACCCTTGATTGTTTGTATCTGCTTGGCGCCATTCACGAACATAAGTACCATTACGCTCAAGGCCTGTACTACCAAGATAAATAAAATCATTGAATTGATTTTGATACCAACTTGCCATTAGCTGTAAATCGGCGATTTTAGCGGTGGTATTTATTTCAAAGGAGTGATTAATTTCCTTTTTAAGATTTGAGCTGCCCTGTTCTTCAATTAACAGAGCATAGTGTGGGTTACTGGCGTAAAGCTCATTCATTTCAGGAGCACGCTCGGCATGAACGTAATTGACTCGTGTTGACCAATTTTGCAATATGTCCCATTGCAGTGATCCTGAGTAGCTTTGGAGATAAAAATTTCTATCTTTAACATTCGCTCCTGAGCCTCGACCTACCTTGTAACCCTCTGCGTTTACTTGGTGCTTAATCACATCATAACGACCTCCAAACTCAAAAGTAACCGGACCAAAGTGCAGGGTTTGTAGCGTATAGGCTGCATAGTTTTGACTATCGACATCAGGCATGTAATTGTCATAGCCCTCCCCTTTATAGGCTTTAGTGTCGTACTGTAATCCTAAGACACCATCGAAGTTTGATGTCCAACTATGATAGAGCTTAGGGCTAATGACCCAAGAGGTAAGTTCGAATTGGTTGACGGATACCTCTGCCATATGCTCATCATCGACTTGATTCGAATAGGCGCCATCGAGGCTAAATGAGTTTATCCAATTGTCATCCCAGTTTTCGACATACTTCATATCTACGCGATCACCACGGGAGAAAATTCGAATATTACCCCGTTGATCAAAATCCACTGGTGCGCTGCTGCCACGACGCATAAATCCCGGAATACCGCGATGAGTGTCCGTATAACCATAAGCCAAACCCAAAAGACGTTGTTGGCCAGTGTAGCTTCCGCCTGCCGAGAATGATGATGTGTGGTGGCTGCTGTTAAGTACAGTGCCATTACTGTCTATTGAGTAGTCGGTGATAATTTGTTGTTCTAAAGGTGTAGCATCTTCATAGCGTTTTAATTGATTGTTCATCTGCCACACAGGTTGCGCATATTTGATTTGGCATAGATCGGCAAACTGTGCGGCACCTACGACTTTTGACCACGTTTTACAATCGCTGTCTTTAGAATATCCAGGGATATCATAGTCACCACGGTCTTTGTTGATCATATTCAGCGCAAAGTTAAAAGATTCATTCCCTGCGGTAAGTTTTGCCAGTGCGGTACTTGTACTATTGAAGCCAGCTTTCACTTCAGCGCGACTGTTAAACCCATTGATTGGGCTCAATGGAATACGACCATCTTGGAGATCAACAATACCTGCCATCGCTTGCCCACCATAGGCAATAACAGCTGTAGGACCTTTAATGACCAAGATACTGTCAGCAAGAAAGGGCTCGATGGGGATGTATTGATCCTCACTCACCGACGACATATCCTCAACTTGAGTTCCATTGAGCAACATTTTAACCCTGTTTCCACCAAATCCACGGATTTGTGGCCTACCCGATGAGCTACCAAAAAAACCACTGTCTACTCCCGGTAATTTGCTTAAAGTTTCTCCTAAGGTATCGGCTTTACGATTATTTAGTTCATCGCCGCTGAGTTCGATTTTACTGGCTTGTATTCTTTGGCTTAATGGTTTTTCTAAAGCATGCCCAGTGACATTGATACGTTCAATAGGTTCTGCTGAAACAGCTAAAGTGCCAACACCTAATAACAGAAGGTATTTGTGGGAATTCATTTTGTGGGTCGTCTCCATATGATTACCGCTAAAAAAATGATACGTTATAACGTATCATTATGTATCAGTCGAGTTCAATATGAATGAAAGCAAATTAAGTTACTGATTGTAAATGGCAATCAGAACAGCACTCGGTATGGTGACTGATGATTGCTAACAAAGATTGTCATTAGAAGGGGTGGATCAGGTAAACTGTGCAAGTATGATCATTTCAAAAAAATTGGCAGTTCTATGACGGGAAAAAATCTTGATTTACTGCGTGAAGTAGTGAAAAAGTGTGAAGAAAAAGGCATCAATCTTACCAGTAAGCGCAAAAAAGTACTTATCGTATTACAGGAACATGATGTTCCTTTGTCTGCCTATGAAATTGCCGATGTGTTAAAACAAAGTTTGGGCGAGAGTTTACCCATAATGTCTATCTATCGCATGTTGGATTTCTTAGTACAGGAACAATTAGTGCATAAGTTATTAACGGTGAATAAGTATATTGCCTGCCATCATGTATGCGATCATCACATTCACAATCAATTTTTAATTTGTAATACTTGTCAAAAAGTCACGGAGATAGCATTGCCCACTGCTCTTGTTGAACAGTTACAGTTGAATGTTAGCCAAGCAGAATTTACCTTATCGAGCCCACAGCTTGAATTAGCGGGATGGTGTCATGAATGTCAGCAGCAACATAATAGTTAAGTTAAGTTAAGTTATGTACATTAACTAATTTGGAACGCTATTTATCATGGTTGCTGAACTTATCCCATACTCACAGTAACGCTATAAATCCCCCAGCCTCCGACATTCTGGTCGATAATGTCCGTCTAAAATCGTGGATATGCCAGTCTTGGTTTAATATCGCGGACCAGCTCATTAATGAAAGCAACATTACCCGGTCGCTTGCCGTGGGAAAGCGCCATGGCGAGTGATATAAGTTCCACTGTTCTTATAATATCTCGAGTAAAGCGGAACTGATCGGCCTTCGAATGTGTTAAGCGGTTTCCAAAACGCATAGGGTTCTATAATATTTACCCATGAATTTAGTCACACAGGGACCAGCTTACGTGCGTCAGCAAGTCCTAAATCCGGGTAGAGACCAAAGGTTAAACACCCTGATGGATTATCAATCCTAAATCGATACTGCCATGTTATAGTCCCTGCAGGGGTAATACGAACGCTTAAGCCGTTGCGGTCAGCAAGCTCTGGTTTCTCTAAATATGGTTTGCCGTTTATTGCACGTAACCAATTGTCAGATAAAGACATTTTAATTACCCTGTGTACATGTGATTTTAGCTAATCTGACGCAGAACCCAATATATACAGATTATGTACTCACATCGAAGAGCTGCATACTAAATTGATGTGAATGACAACGAATCCAATTAAAGCAATTTAACTATTGATAACATGAAGTTACATGCTTTATAGAACGAAAATAAATAAAGATGAAAGACGATAAAGCAGGGTCAATATTTTAGCACGACTACGGAAACATGTAATATTAACCATTGATTTATAATAAATATATGTACAAACTTCGTTTAAGAACCTTCCAATATCACAGCTGCTAAACAACAAAATCACTTCTAAATTCGATACTATTTTTTAATTGCAAAAAAATGTTGTCTAATTATGTTTATCTATTAAAAAGTGGTGTGTATGACAAGTGCTTAAGAACTTCCGGCTCAATACTTCTGATTACTTTAGCAGAGTGTTCTAATTCTAAATTAAGCTCAGACCAACCATCAGTGCTCATAAACTCTGCCAGTAGATAACAAATCCTAGGTGTAACGGCTCACAATCGAAATTCCTTGTGCTCGCAATTAGCGCAATCTTCGGCTCAGATTAAGTGACAATAAAATCTTACTGAGCTCACATTAAGTGATAGACAGATGACGGTCAGCTTTATTGGTAGTGCTTAATTTCAATGCAGTGTTCAGTTTACAATAGTGTTCTGTCGCGCAGAGTTTGCGTCAGCAAGGCGAGCTCCTGATCTTTGCTTCAAACCCGAGCATAACCGTAAAAGGCCATTGTTATTAAAAATGTCTCGTTAGGCTTTAGATGAGGAAAACATAACATCCAAATGAGACAGAAAAACCGTCTCATTTGGATGTATGCTTTAGGTATACTCAAAACATACATTAGCATCAGAGATAAAATTTAATAATCTCTTAGTAGAGTGCGAGGATGACTTTTTGGGCTACGGACTTCTGTTGCAGTTATACCTCGAAAAACTCAATCTTACCGCCAGTAAGATGATACATACTACCAACGATTTTAATTTTATTCTGGTCTTCCAGCTGTTTCAGTACCGGGCTGTTTTTGCGGATATTCTCGATAGTCAGTTCAACATTTTTCCTTGCCACAGCATCGACAAAATCGTAATTACTCCCTTTACGCTCTCCGGTGTACTCTGTTTTTTCAATAGCAGGTTTAATTTCATTCAGCAGGCCCGTCAGGTTGCCTAGTTCTGCATTATCAATAGCGCCACGTATCGCACCACAGCGGGTATGCCCCATAACCAGCACCAATTTCGCACCAGCAAGAGCACAGGCGAATTCCATACTGCCCAATATATCGCGATTACTGATATTACCCGCAACACGGGAATTGAACGTTTCGCCGATCCCCGCATCCAGCACAATTTCCGCTGGCGCACGTGAGTCAATGCAGCTAAGGATCACTGCAGCAGGATACTGACCCGTGATACTGTTGCGTTTCTGCGCTAAATAATCATGTTTCGCCGTGCGATTCTCCCGGAAGCGCAGATTACCCTGCTTAAAATGTTCAATCACAGCATCAGGTGTCATGCCATCACGTTCATCTTTACTGAGGGATGCCGCAAAAGAAATAGAGGGCACCGATAAAGCCGCCAGCCCAGTTACCGAAAGGGCCGAAACAGCAAGTGTTTGTTTCAGGATTGTCCGGCGTGAGGGTTGAGCCGGTTGGTTATTTTTCATAATGTTCTGCAGTCCAGTTTGTTGAGTTAACAAAGGTTGTTGCGATAGTACTGTTAAACAAATCACAGCTTCAACCTAATGATAGTGGAGACCCAGTCAACGAGATTAAATACGGGCGGCAGGGTTACAGGTATGGCGTTTTTCATTTGCAGTTATTGTGAGCCAGAAGCAATGGATAGCTAGCCCGAGGGATTTCGATTGCGAGCCGCCACACCTAGGTTCTTCCACTGATGCCTGTAACATTCCTGATAAACGAAATATTCCAAAATTTGTATGAATACGATTATCGAAAATTTCTTCATATGCTGCCTATAATTTCGCAGCTCAACTACCATAAGTCTAACAAAGCTAAGAGAAAGGGCTCATAAAGCAAAGATCAAAGGATCACAAAATAGATCTGTCAAAGTTGTTGTTTCCCGCATACCTACTATTTTCAACTTCTGAGCAGAAAAACAAAATAACAACGCAAAATCAATATAATACACAGAGCTTGAAATTATGAGCACACTAAAACCTAATGGCGACATTTACCTGCAAGAACGGTAAAATGCCCCATTGTCATTGGGGAGTAGTCATCCTTAGCCTCCCACTAAGGAGTCCACGTCAACAAAATTGAGGTCTAACACCTCATGGCGTGGTCAGCCTCTGCGAATGCGGAGAGCCAGGCGAGACCTTTGGCCGCAATACGCTTTCCCAGCCGGGCGAGCAGTGTTGTCGTGCCATTGGATTATTGCTCGCCCGGCCGGATTGCTCACATGATCCTTACTCTTACTCTGTTTTTCCTCTCGGCAGGTACCATTTATTTGGCCTGCGAATACTTCGTCAACGGCATCGAATGGTTCGGCCGCCGTTTGAATCTTGGCGCGACTGCAGTGGGTTCAGTACTTGCAGCCTTCGGTACAGCACTACATGAAACGGCGGTGACCTTCATTGCCGTTGTCTTCGGCAAAACACCAGAGCAAAAGGACATTGGCGTCGGCGCAGCCATGGGCGGTCCGCTCGTTCTCGCTACCTTAGCCTATGCAGTGGTCGGCTTGGCACTGATTTACCACCATCGCCGCCTTCAACGGGAAACGTATCATGTACGTGCCGATCACGCCCGTATGAGTCACGACCAGCTCGCCTTTCTCGCAGTGTTTGTAGTGAAAGTGGCACTTGGCCTAATCGCCTTTGCCATCAAGCCGTGGCTGGGTGTCTTGTTTCTCGTAGCCTACGCAATCTATGTCTGGCGCGAAATTCAGGAGAGCGACACAGCGCCTGAAGAAGAGATTGAACCTCTCAAAATTCAGCCTTCCGTGACGGAGCCATCGTTAAAATGGGCGGCGCTGCAAGCCGTGTTGTCCCTGATAGTCATAGGCATTGCATCCCATATATTCGTAGGTCAACTTGAGGCCATTGGTACAGCGCTACAATGGTCACCACACTTGGTAGCATTGCTGCTGAGTCCGGTGGCGACGGAGCTGCCCGAGATGATGAACACACTTATATGGATACGGCAAGGAAAGGAACGCTTGGCATTGGCCAATATTTCTGGTGCCATGATGATTCAGGCAACGATTCCCAGTGCGTTGGGTATCTTCTTTACGCCATGGCTTTTTGATGGCCCACTGATGGCGGCAGGAGTCATTACTGCTTTGGCTATTATTTTTCTGTGGCAGCTATTTCGACGAGGCGTTGTCGATGCGCGTGCATTGGTCGCAGTAAGCTCATTGTACGGCGTATTTGCCTTGCTGATTGCGTTCTACTTCCCTCTCTAAGGAGCAAAGTGTCAGAGAACGCCGTGTGGTACGGCGTTCCTATTTAGCTAAATTTGCCCAACGCGCCAAGAGTGTAATGTTAAATTTTGTAAATGTTGCAAAAAATTGATTTAAATGAATTAAACTTTTCAGCGATCCTTGTGACCATCAGTAGTGATGATCAATGTATATGTCTCGTCACAAAAGCACTACGCACAGCGATACACCGCCCGAACGATTTGGTTGCGCACTATGGTGGTGAGAAATTTATTTGTCTATTACCGGATACTCAGCATTTAGGCGCGATGAACATACCTCATCGTCAACGCAGTGCTCGCTTTACATTTACTCTAGTTTCCAAGCGGTCACCATTAACTGGCGTTGCGAGTATTCAACCTCATCGGCATTTGAAATGGCAAACGCTTATTGAATCCGCAGATAAGCAATCATACTTAGCTAAAAAGCATGGACGTAATCAAGTCAGCAGGGCCAGCTTGCTACGGTAAACACCATTATTGAGTGCCAATCGTAAATTTTGATTTTTTGAAATTATCAAAATTGAAATGTGAAGTGGGTCGCGTAGCATTTGGATAAATGGAATCATTGACTACAAGACCAAAATGCATCACGCATTTGACGATTTCTAACTGACAATTAGGCTTAGTGAAGTATCTTTTTAGAGCTGGCGCAGTCATTGAAAGCTCTGTAATGGTTTAATTTCCCTACATTAATTAAAGAGAAACTATTTATGTTTGTGATCGATCAAATTATTCTCCTCGCCGCGATTTTGATTATTCTTGGTATTTTATCCAGTAAATTGTCTGCGAGATTGGGTTTACCCGTACTGGTGCTCTTTCTCATGGTGGGCATGTTAGCTGGTGAGGATGGCCCTGGAGGTATTGTTTTTGATAATGCACAAATTGCTCACGCGCTTGGGTCTTTAGCTTTAGCCATTATTTTGTTTGATGGTGGTTTGCAAACACCCATCGCGTCGATTAAGCAAGTGTGGAAGCCTGCTTCTGTGTTGGCGACTTTAGGCGTATTGGTGACTGCCATGATCACTGGTGCTGCAGCTGCTTATATTCTAGATGTTTCCTTACTTTACGGTTTACTGATTGGTGCCATTGTTGGTTCAACCGATGCCGCCGCCGTTTTCTCATTACTGCGTAATGCAGGTATTCATATCAACCCACGCCTTAAAGCCACATTAGAAATTGAAAGTGCGACTAACGATCCTATGGCAATTTTTTTAACAGTTGGCTTATTGGAGGTCATGGTCAAAGGGCTTGAACCAGGGACTGGATTATTGATGCTGTTTATCCAGCAAATGGGTATCGGCTCCGCAGTGGGTTTAGCGGCAGGCTGGTTATCAGTACGTATTATTAATCGTATCCATCTGACGACCTCTGGATTATATCCTGTGATGGTCGCGGCATTTGGTTTACTGTCCTTTGGCGTAGCAGCTAATCTTGGCGGCAGCGGCTTTTTAGCTATTTTTATCGCTGGTGTGGTGATAGGGAATAGTCGTTTTGTTTTTCAGCGCAGTACCTTTTTATTTCACGATGGTTTGGCATGGTTAGGCCAGATTGTTATGTTTGTGTTTTTAGGCTTGCTGATTAATCCTTCGTCTTTGCTGGATGTCTGGCAGGAAGGACTGATGATTGCAATCGTCCTGACCTTAATCGCACGCCCCTTGTCGGTAATCCCTGTACTGAAGATTTTTGGCTTTAATGCGCGTGAAATTACCCTAGTATCCTGGGTTGGGTTACGTGGTTCGGTGCCTATTATTCTGGCTATATATCCGCTGATTTATGGTCTGCCTGGTGCCAGTCTTATTTTTAGCGTGGTGTTTTTCGTCGTGTTAATTTCAGCGACAATACAGGGGTCAACATTACCCTGGGTTGCACGCGCTTTAGGACTCACGGAACCGCCTCCTGCGACACCTGCAGCGACACTGGAAATTACTGCTTTAGGCGATGTGGATGCTGACATTGTCGAGTATCAATTGGGCGATACCTCACGCGCTTCTGGTCGCCGTTTATCCCAAATGGCTTTACCTGACGGTACAGTAGTAGCGATGATAACCAGAGGAAACAATGTAATTCCACCTAGGGGATCAACCTTCCTGTATGCTGGCGATCATTTATTTATTGTGATGAAACCCGATGTGCGTGAGTTTGTTGATCTGGTTTGCTCTGGTGTTGCAGAAGCCAATCATTATGAATTACCTACGGGTGAATTGAAGTTGAAAGGCTACACCAAAGTAGCAGATTTAAAGCACTCCTACGGTATTGAACTCTCTGCTAATGATAATTTGTCATTAGATGAAGTGCTACGTCAGAGCTTGACTGACGAGCCGACCTTGGGTGCAAGTAAAGATTTTGGTGAAGTAATATTGCATGTTCGTGAGATGGTGGGTTCGAGGATTGCGACAGTGGGTATCGTACCGAACTCAGCCAATGAAAACTGATACCAAAACAATAATTTGTAAAAGCATAGTTTCATTGTGGTCAATATAGAGATCACACCTAAGCTCAGCGCATCATTTGATGGCTAATGATTTCGCATAGGTATCTGTCCGAACCTTTGATAAAATCCTGTCAACGGGTGAGCAGTCTTGGTGGACAACCGGCTAACCCGCCAGCCCTCTTAAGAGGGCGCTACTTCTAATTAATCCTATCTAGCAGTGCCATTTCGGCTTTTCTTAGCCAGAAGATGTAGGACTTTTTACTGTCAAATCCCATTAAGGCCCACTGCTCTTTACACAAGTAATGGGCGCGGATGGCACGTTTGCAGTTAATGGATAACTGCTCAACGAGGTGGTCATAGTGTGCGACATGGGCAGGCACGTTGAGTTCATGCTTTAAGTTGCCACCGCCCAAGGCTTCGCCTAAACGGTCGCAGGCGTAGCGGTTTGAAAAACCCTTGCCCAATTCTTGGTACACCCAATAACAGCCCCAGCGATATAACCCTAACCGTAACGCCTTAATGTTCATCCTCTGCTCGGGTTCATCGCTAAAGGCCATTAGCCACCTCATTTATCTTCTTAACCGAAAGCTTAAACACATCAATGCATATCGATGTCACATCGTCATAGGGCGCATTAGTGCGGCCATTTTCCCAACGTTGATAAGTGCTGCGACTGATGCCGTAAATCTCAGCCACTTCGTCTTGGGTCATGCCCCGTAAACGGCGCCCTACTTTCAGTAAATCCGCGGCGCGACTAGCCATAAATCCTCCTGCGTGAAGTCCATAACCCAGTTGTGCTATTTGTTATTGTCATTGTCATAACCATCCCACTAACATTGGCTCGTCCGTCTCAGTGGTCGATTGGCGCATAATCTCGGGCGCCACATCATCAAACCCCAGTGTAATTAAGTGTGTGTGGGAGGTAAATGCCTTAAACCGAATCGTTTCACTCCAATATTGCGCAGTGCGAATGCTCACCGGCCCTACATCGTAAGGGAATAAAACGCTCATACGACGGACATTGAAGCGGTGATCTGCATCGGCGAGGCGTTTTATTGCAACGCGGCGGGCTATTCACAAAAGCAAGCTGACATTGCGCAGCACAATGCTAAGGCCGAAGCCTTTAAACAGCGACTGTTATCACTGCGCCCTGCTCTCACCTTCACGGCGTTTAACAGCACCAAGGAGAAATCGGCATGAAGCAATCTGCAGTCATCAAAGACGCTTTACGCCAGTGTTATACCCTGCCCGCAAACAAGTCGGCAGCTGCCAACAATTTTTAAAACGACTCGCCGAGGAATTGGCAAAGGAAGGTAAATGATGATTTCGACCCAACCGACCGTGGATCAGCAAATGCAAGTGCCGCTCTTTCTTACCACTAAGGAAGTCATGACACGCTACCGGATTAGCTCATCAGCAACGCTTTGGAAGTGGCGAAGAAACGACGGTTTCCCTGCTCCTATCCATAATGGCCGCCATTACTTAAAAGCGTCGCTCGATAAGTGGGATGAAAAACAGCAAGTAGCTGCTTGAATTAATTTTTAAGCCTTAAGATAAAGCCCCATTTTTGGGGCTTTATTTTTAGACCTTTATCGATTGACTATTAGGCCATAAACTCATCGCCTTCGACATTACAGCCTTTACTACCGCAGTTAGTGCCTACTGCTACAGCATCAGCGATGATAGCGGCGAGTCCTGTGCCGACCAGTACTATTTGGGCAATTAACAAGACACCATCGGTTGATATCCATGCGACGACTGTCGCGATGAATGATACCACCGCGACTATGGCTCCAAACCAGCTTAGGCCACTGACGTTTCTAACAAAGCTATACATCGTCATTGATAACATAGCGTTTTAATGAGCTGAAAAACTGCATCTAGCAGCCCCTAAAAGAAGGCTGTAGCGATCAGTTCATCATTTTTAAGGTTAGTTCAAATGTGACTTTTAACAAAGGCTCACTTCGCTGGATGTTCAACAACAATCGCGTTAGTGGCAATAGTGAACTGATTGAATCATTCATGCGATATTTTGATGTTTTACCGTCCCATTCTATCGGGCTGCAGCCGAGACGTTATGTACTCTAAACCTGCTTGATAGCCTGCGGTTTCTGTTGTGTCACCGTTTTTGGCGACTAAATAAGTGGCTTTAAACATCATCAGCTTACAGACGGTTAGATAATAAAAATCATCGTCTTGCTTGAAAGCACAAAACTTTTTCCACGGTATGGTGATGGATTTACCGCTAGGGGGCACAAACGTTAGCGTCGAGGCTGTGGCGGTCACTGTATGGCACCCTTCTAGGCTCGCAAGGCTCTGTAAGGTTGTGTTTTCAATCGTTCGATCCAGAGTGGTTATCTTGCCTGCAAATTTGTTAGCTTGATTTTCGGCGATGTTTTTTAATACTAATTGCCACACAATAAGGTAAGCAATTGCACATATTGCGATTGCGATATATGTCTCTGGGGTGTGACTTTCTGCGAAAAAATAAAACAATAGCAACGGGGATAATAACGGGATCCATAGGAGTAATGCACGCACGATAAAGGCATGCATCCGCTTAGCTAATCGCGCATGGTTTGCAATGCGTGCTGAATCTATTCTTTCCGCGATTGTGATTAATTGTTCCCGCGTGATTAAAAATTTTAGTTCCATGACGTCCTTGCTTAACGTTAATCCGAACACTGTGCCAAGTGTATGATTAATTGAGTTGAAATGACTAAACCATAAATAAAGCTGATATTGAATAGATAACAGTTTACCTTGTGCCGAATTGAGCTCCAATGCACCTAATTACAAAGAGGTGTTTCTGCTGCACTGCAACGCAACTGATTTACATACTGAATAAGCTCACCATTTTCTGCTGTCAGCGACAAACATGCCTAACCCCTTCTTTCTAACACGACTATTTTGCTATCACCCAGAGCTTCCAATCTCAGCTTATTTGTCCATTTTTCATAGGCCTCAGCTTGATCATCTAACCAATCATGTTTGTTGTACACCGCCATCACCCCGCCTAATAGATAGCCTAACATCTTCTCTGTCACCTGGGGCAACACCCCAGCTTCTAACATTCTGGTCGATAATGTGCGTCTAAAATCCTGAATACGTCAGTCAGGGATTTCTAGTCTTAGTTTGATCTCGCGGATCAGCTTATTTTCTGAAGCGATGTTGCCTGGGCGCTTAAGATCGTTTGCTGCGGGAAAACTCCATAGTGAGTTATAGAGGTTCCACTGTTCTTGCAATATGTTCGAGTAAGGCGGGACTGATTGGCCTTCGGATTGGCAAATTAGTTTTGCTATTATTTATCGGGAAGGTCCAGACCATCGACTCAAGATCAAAATCAGCCCGTTTGGATTTTAATATTTCTGATATCCGCGCCCCTGTTAGTAAACATGCCTTGATGGCATTGGTTACGGCTTTGGTCGCGCGGCATTTATCAAGCTCACGGATGATTTTGCCACACTCTAGAATGGTGAGTACTCGCGAACCGACTTCGGGCGCAGAACCCACATCACTGACTCGTAATTGAAGGACATCAACAAGCGATATCATTTGCCGGCGAACGGACCAGCTAAGTACCGTCTTTAACTGTTTGAGTATCGCGCCTGCGGTGACTCGACTATGAATTGCCTTTTTATCGAAAAAATCTATCCACTCGCCGAGTGTGATACTTTCGACTTTACGATCAGCAAAGGCATCATAGAGATGTGCTCTAAAGCAGGATTGGTACGTAGCAACAGTGCCCGGCTTAAGTGCTGCACTTCGCGCCGATAAAAACTGTTCACAGCAATCCCTCAGTGTTGTCTGGCCCACAAATGTGTTGCACTGTTTCCAAAACACACGTGGATCTATATTATTTGCCACTGAGTTCCGTAACTCAGAGATCAGTTTCCTTGCGTCAGCTAGTTTCAAATCAGGATAACGACCAAGGGTTAAGCGTCCATGTTGATTATCAATCCTAAATCGATACTGCCATGTTATAGTCCCTGCAGGGGTAATACGAACGCTTAAGCCGTCGCGGTCTGCAAGCTCTGGTTTCTCTAAATATGGATTGCCGTTTATTGCACGTAACCAATTGTCAGATAAAGACATTTTAATTACCCTGTGTACATGTGATTTTAGCTAATCTGACGCAGAACCCAATATATACAGATTATGTACTCACATCGAAGAGCTGCATACTAAATTGATGTGAATGACAACGAATCCAATTAAAGCAATTTAACTACTGATAACATGAAGTTACATGCTTTAGAGAACGAAAATAAATGAAGATGAAAGACGATAAAGCAGGGTCGATTTTTTGGCACGACTACGAAACATTTGGAGCGAACCCAGCGAAAGACAGACCCTCGCAATTTGCAGGCATTCGCACGGATTTAGATCTCAATATCATCGGCGAGCCTGAGACATTCTATTGTAAGCAAGCCACTGATTATTTGCCGTCTCCGGAAGCAATACTAATCACAGGGATCACTCCACAGTTAGCTAATTTAAAAGGCATCCCTGAAACTGAGTTTATGGGACGAATTCAAGCGCTATTTAGCCAACCAAACACTTGTGTTGCAGGTTATAACTCACTGCGTTTTGACGATGAAGTGACCCGTTATGGCTTTTATCGGAACTTTATCGATCCCTATGCCCGTGAATGGCAAAATGGCAACTCTCGTTGGGATATCATTGATTTAGTGCGCGCTTGTTATGCATTTAGGCCCGAAGGTATTAACTGGCCGACAAAGGAAGATGGCTCTCCGAGTTTTAAGCTAGAACATCTGACCCAAGCGAATGGTTTAAGCCATGAGAAAGCCCATGATGCTATGTCTGATGTGTATGCGACCATCGCTATGGCAAAACTCATTCGCGAGAAACAGCCTAAGTTATATCAGTACTATTTTGACCTGCGCCGTAAGCAAGCGGTTAGCGATCAAATCGATGTGCTCAATATGCAGCCTTTGGTTCACGTGAGCTCTAAAATTAGTGCGCGCAATGGTTGTGCAACGTTGATCTCACCCGTAGCGCACCATCCTACTAACAAAAATGCCGTTATTTGCGTTAATTTAGCCATGGATTTAACGCCGCTATTCGAGCTAGATGTCGAGCAAATTAAAACGCGCATGTATACGTCAAGGGCTGATCTTGCCGAAGATGAATTACCTATCGCAGTAAAACAAATTCATCTTAATAAGTGCCCTTTTATCACCTCGGCAAAAATCCTCAGTGATGAGCATGCCACTCGTTTAGGCATAGATAAAGAATTTGCCAGAGAGCAGTATAAACGCCTAAAACGTCACCCAGAATTACGCGAAAAACTGGCGCTATTATTTGAGCATGATGACAGCAGAGTAACCACAGATCCCGATTTGATGCTGTATTCTGGTGGGTTCTTTAGCCAAGCTGATAAAGCAAAAATGGAAATCATCCGTCATACCCTACCGCAAAATCTAGCGGCGTTAGATTTGCAGTTTGACGATCCACGTATTCCTGAAATGCTGTTTCGTTACCGCGCCCGTAATTACCCTGAACTACTCGATGATGCAGAGTCGCAGCGCTGGCGTGAATTCTGTCAAAGTCGCTTAGCCGATCAAGACTACGTACTTAAATTAGAAAATTTGCTACAAGAAACACAAGCGGATGAGACTAAGCAAAAGCTACTTGCTGCCCTTTGTCATTATTTGCGTGAACTTTAAATTGTGTAAATTCAAGCTTAAGTCTTTTTTTTATAGTCTTAAGCTTATTTGTGTGCACCAATAGACTCACTCTATACGTGAGTAACATAAGTTTATCACTCTCGATAGCACTGACATTGACAGCGTATAAACGCGAGCTAACTCGCATTTATGCTGTAACAAAATTACTAGAATGTTCTTCCATGAACTTAACAAATAAGGAATAGGGAAATGCAAGATAGATTCATTCGTAGCATAACCCAACTGCCAACGCCGTTAGCCGATGCACTTATCCCAATGTTGCACCAGAATTTTGCTGGACACATTGATGCGCAGCAACTTGCTACGCTAACAAGTGCAAGCAAAATGACCGAAGCAGAAGTGTTATTAGCATTACTGCCGATAGCAGCAGCATTGGCCAAACCGCCTATCAGTGAGTTTTATGTCGGCGCGATAGCCAAAGGTAAAAGTGGCGATATCTACATGGGGGCCAACTTAGAATTACCCGGTGAAGCGTTATTTCATTCTGTCCATGCAGAACAAAGCACTATCAGCCACGCATGGCTCAGTGGTGAAAGCCAAATTGTTGATATCATAGTTAATGCCAGTCCTTGCGGTCATTGTCGTCAGTTTATGAATGAACTGGTTGAAGGGAGCAAGATCTGCATTCATCTACCCGCACAGGAAAGCCATCCTCTGGCCTATTATTTACCCTATGCTTTTGGGCCAAAAGACTTAAATGTCACTTCGCCCTTAATGGCCAAGCAACAAACTGAATTTGCACTAGACAGTGCCGATCCTATGATCATAGAAGGCTTAGATCATGCAGGTTTAAGCTATGCACCTTACACCCAAAGTTTTGCCGCTGTGGTATTAGAAACCCATGATGGCGCAACCTATTGTGGTCGCTACGCAGAAAATGCGGCATTCAATCCTTCTATGCTGCCTATGCAGATGGCCTTATCAAATCTGGCGCGCCACAATCGTGAATTTAGCGATATCAGCCGTGCGGTTTTAATTGAGTCATCTCAAGGAAAAATCAGCTTAGTTGGCGCGACTATGGATGCGCTCCATACCGTTGCCGCCATCGAACTTGAGCACATAGTGGTAGATCCAGTGTAACGTCTGCTTCAAGATGCCAAGGTGCTTCAAAATGCCAACGGCGAAATACGTTAATGCGTATTTCGCCGTTCGATTATCCACTTAAAGCTTAAAAATCAATTATCGTAAGCAATTCTGACGGCTAATCATACTCCATCCGGTCTTCTACTAACCGCGTCATTGAACTTAGCCAGATACTCCCCCTTACGCTCCTCCATCCTGATAAAACAAGCTTGCCGCTCCACTTCCGACATAACGCGCCACGCTAAAATTTCATCAAGATGCCTGAAACAACCTAAACAAATATCTTGCTGATCTAAACAACAATTTCGAATACAAGGAGTGACATTAGGATCATTCTGACCAGACGGCATATTCATTGCCACAAGGTTCAACAAAATGGAATCGACGGCCTCCCGGAAAACTAAAGATGTCAGCTGTGATAATGCCACCAGCTGTTACGACAGCCGTCAGAGTCAATTCTAAGTTCTGGCTGTAGATCACAATCAGCGGGCAACCTTTTGCGAGGGTGAAATTCACATCGGCTTGATAGAATCCCCCAGTAATGCCGACATCCATAAAGCAACTGTATTCAGGGCCATAATCGACATAGGTCCATCCAAAAACTTGGCTAAAAAAAGCCTTAGAACTCGCAATGTCGCGACTTGGGATTTCCAAATAATTGATACTGTGGTGACGGTTCATAGACTTCCTTGCTATTTAATCAGGACACAAAATGATGGACATAAAATGCGTCATTAAAAATGGGAGCCAAAGCTCCCATTCTATTCGCGGCTTTAACTCAGGTTAACCTTGGATTAAGGCTGCGGCAAGTCCAATCAGACCGCCAAACACGCCGCCCCAAATCACTAACCAACCTAAGTGCGTTTGGATCATGTCCTGAACGATTTGTTTCACCATTTGCGGTGTTAACTCGTTTAATCTTTGCTCCACTATGTTAGCAATTTTAGTTTGCAGATCGGCCATCACATTTGGCTGTTCAATTTCTTGTTTCAGCAACTCGTGAAATGCATCGCTTTGTGCCATTTCAACTAAAGAAGCTTTCATCTTCACAATAAACGGCTCTTTTAACGGCAATAAGGCATCTGTGCCACCAAACATAGACAACATGCCGCCAAAGGAAGATTGGGCGACTGTGCTAATTAACGCATCAAAAGAAGGCGCTAAATCAACCTTTTCAATCACTGGCGCCAAGTCTATTTTACTCAGCCCTTCTTTTTCAGATAGGAATCGGTCGATATTTTCAGTGGTAAAAAACTGTTTCATCATCAAATGAGCAATACCCGCCTTAAACTCTTCAAAACGAGAAGGCACAACTCCCGAACCATAGAGTCCGGGGACTTTCTCAAACAACATATAAACTGCAACCCAGTTGGTAATTGCACCCGATAAAGCAAATAATCCGACATTCAGGACAATTGCCGAATTCATCAGGTAACCCACAACGACCAAAGCAGCCGCCAATAAATTCGTCACTAAACTCTTATTCAATCTCATATCCCCTAAGGTGGCATCGATAAGATGCAAAACTCGCCTATATTAACAAGTTAACGGGAGTCAGGTCTAACACTCAAACCACAGTAAACAAACCCGTTTTAAAATCTGTTTTCAGTGCTAAGTCTTGGCGCGAGGGGCAAGATGAAGCCCATCAACTAAGCCGCAGCGCCACTGAGCCACAAGAAGCTGATTAGCCAGCACCAAATAAAGTGAATCTCCTTGTAGAACATTAAGTTAATTTAATGTTTGCCGACCTAAAAAACGCAAAAATTTTAATTTACCGTCTGTGAATTATCAACTTGCCTCAACTACACTCAATCAAGATAACGTACAAAAAATATGGCTCAAAATACAGACGGTACTGAACACTGACAGTTAACCTCGGCTCAATACACAAAATTTACCCAAAATAGAATAAAGGATGCGCTTATGGAATCGGCTTTTAACACTGCAGGGGCGTTAAGTTGGCATGAATTGACAACCAATAATACCGAAGAAGCTATGCACTTCTATGCTGAGATTTTTGGCTGGCACTTTAAAACCGTCAAAATGCCCCACGGCAATTATCATATTATTGAAAATCAGGGCGTCAGCATTGGGGGGATCACCGATAGTTTGCTCCCAATGCTTCCCTCACATTGGACTGGCTACATTACCGTTAACGATGTCGATCAAGTCGCTATCAGCGCAAAAAAACTTGGCGGGGATATTCTGTTTGGTCCTGAAGATATACCCGAAGTAGGCCGTTTTTGTTGGATAAAAGATCCACAAGGCGCCATTATTGCAGCGATTAGTTATTTAAATCGCTGATCAAAAATAGCTTCCAACATGGTGAGTATTGACGACTCAAATCATTAGCCATAGGCTGAAACACATGTAGTTATCAATGTAGATGATAGGTTACCACTCAGGAACGTCTTAGATCAGAAGACGTTATTGTCTGTGTAATACCAAGATTTCATTGGTAAAAATATAAATAATTTCTGGAAACATTAGCATTATTCGCTAGAATGTCCGTACTTATGGAAGTTTTTCCCTGTCTTATGCATTGGAGCCTTGATATTAATGCTGACCCAGTTATCGCAATTCAGACACTCTTTTTTTGCCCTCCCAAGATACCTGCGAGTGATTATTTACCTCACCGCAGTCTACCTTAGCTATGTCTGCACATTAGGTTTAATCCTCCCCTATGCGATAACCACGCTGGCACCAGAAAAACTCTCAACTCTGCTCGGTCGTCCCGTCACCCTCGGTGATATACGCATTAACCCCTTTAATTTCAGAGTCGAAATCGACCAACTGGCCATTAAAGAAAAAGACGACAAACCTTTTGCTGGTATTGCACAAGTCCAATTCGAAATACACTTTTGGCGATCTGTTTTTAATCGCGCCGCCGTTATCGAAAACATACACATACAAGCGCCCTACGCACATATCATTCGCGTGGAGAAAAAAGGGAAAGCTGGATTCAACTTCGACGATATTCTGCAGACCCTGAACGGGCATTCATCCACGAGCACAGAAACAGCCCCCACAGAAGCCAGCTCACCCATTCGTGTCCTGCTCAGCCAATTTGTGTTGGATGCGGGACAATTTAACTTCGATGACAAAATTACCCATGCTCAAGTGAACTACCCCAATATCAATCTAAAACTCAGTTCCCTTGATACTGAATATTTGATGGCGGCATCATCGGCATCGATAACACCAGCCATAAAAGTAAACAAAGTTGATAATACGACACCAAACGCCCAATCAACGTCTGACTCACCCATTGTGCCTATCAAGCACAATCACTATGCGATACAACTCAGTGATGATCATGCTGGTGAAATCAGTTTGCAGGGGCAATTCCAATTGTTCCCGCTAAAAGTTGCGGGTGACATCCAAGTCGCCAAACTGAAACTGACACCACTATGGCGATTTATCGACGATCAATTTAATCCCGTCCTCACGGATGGCGAGCTCAGTATTAAAACTCAGTATCAAGTGGATCTTGCCGAGAATGGCGAGTTACAAGTCATCAGCAACAATGGCCAGTTTATTGTTGAAAAACTTAACGTTAACGACAAAGATCGCTCAGTGGTCAAGCTCCCCATGTTTGCCCTCGACGGCATTTCAGCCAACTTGAAGCAGCAGAAAGTGCATATCAACAAACTCCACAGCGATGGCCTAACAATGAGTGCCATTTTGAACCAAGACGGGCTCGATCTTGTTGGCTTATTCATGCCTAAATCGTTAAGCGCCTCCACAACGACTACGCAGCCGGTTGCTAAACCAACCGATGCTAAATCGCTAGAACGCGTACAAGTTGCGCAAGTGGAAGAAAAACGTCAAATAGCAGAGACTGCCAATGATGCAAGCGATAGCGCAAACAAAGCAACAGAAAGCGAATTAACCGCAACTAACGAGAGTGATAAAACAGAACAAAAGACAGAAGCGACTGCACATGTCACCACTAATGCCACTAAAGAAACCGCTGCAGACATCGCTTCAGAGGCAAATCCTCAACAGCCAGTCAAGCAAGCGCCTAAGACACCTTCAAAAGACACTTGGTTAGTGCAACTCGATGCGCTCAATATTGAAAACTATGACCTTAATCTATCGGAACAAAAGCTAACGGCCACACCGCAGCAATGGCGAGTGTATCCACTTAATTTTTCAACTAAGGTCATAACGAGTACCTTAACCGCTCCGATTGAATATGAGCTACAACTCAGCCTCAATGATCAAGGTACTTTGAGCTCTCAAGGCCAAGTCGATGTGACGGGCGAAACCATAGATGCCAATATCCAACTCGATAAGCTGGCATTAACCCAATTTCAGCCCTATTTAGCGCCCTACGTGAATATCCAGCTCAAGAGCGGTCTATTAAACTCAGCAGGCAAGCTGACCGCCGATGCTAAAGGCAAAGCCATTTACGGTGGCAGTGTTGAGCTCGATGATTTAGCTATTCATGACAAATTGCGTAATGCTCCACTGGTCAAATGGCAAAAGATGAATATCAATCAACTGGATTTTGACCAACAGAAAAATCAAATCAAAATTGATCACTTAGCCTTTAATCAACCCTACGCCAAAGTGGTGATAGCCAAAGATAGAACCACTAATATCAGCGATCTTATCGTTGAGGCTCCGGCTGCAAATAGCAAGACAACTAAAAACACAACCACAGCCAGTGCTAAGCAAACCGAGCTGCAAACGGCAAGCAAGACAACGCCTGAGTTAAGCCTCGATATTCAAAAAATTAGCTTTAGCCAAGGCTCAGCTTACTTTGCCGATAACTCACTGACACCAAACTTTGCCTCAGGGATTGAGTTACTTGAAGGTAATATCACTCACTTGTCGTCAACGCCAGGGACTAAGGCCTCGGTCGATATCAAAGGTAAGATAGACAAGTATGCGCCTGTAACTCTAAAAGGCGATATTAACCCTTTGCTAGATATGCCATATTTAGATCTCGACTTAGTCTTTAAGAGCGTTGAGTTAACCTCAGTCAATCCTTACTCAGGCACCTATGCGGGTTACTACATAGATAAAGGGCAGCTATCGTTATCGCTGAACTATCAACTCGATAAGAACAAGCTCAAGGGCAGTAACCATCTGGTCATAGACCAACTGAAACTTGGTAAACCCAGTGACAGTGACCTTGCCACTAGCTTACCCATCACGCTCGCGATTGCCCTGCTGCAGGACCGTAACGGCGTGATTGATTTAGGTATGGAGGTCTCAGGCGATTTAGACTCACCGAGCTTTAGTGTCGGCAGCATCATAATGACGGCGATTACCAATGTGATCACTAAAGCCGTCACTGCGCCCTTCACTTTCTTAGCTGGACTCATAGGTTCTGACGAAACCTTAGATAAGATAAGCTTTGCCGCAGGCAAATTCAGCCTAAGTGAAGATGAGCAAAAAAGTTTAGACAAACTCGCTAGCGCCTTACTCGACAGACCTATGCTCAAGCTTAGCGTTGAAGGGGAAGTCGATGCCATCAATGACAGCCAAGCCATTGCTGAGCGCATCATGAAGCGTAAATTGGCTAAATTAGCCAATATTGAATTTAGTGCGTTACCTGATGATTTAAGTCCGAGCCAATTCCCGACCCAAGGGCCGCTTGCCGATGCGCTAGTAAAGCTTTATGAACAAGAAGTTAAAGCCGATCCTGCCCAAATCAAAGACACTGTTATCGCAGAGGCCAAAGACGCGCAGCTTTCAGATGACGAAATCACCACCCGCTGGCATATCGCTTTATATAATCTGTCGGTAAAAGCGCAGAATGTTAACGATGGCATGTTGGGTAATTTGGCCCAAGAAAGAGCCAAAGCCGTTAAAGCTTACCTTGTGGACGTGAAAGAAATAGCCCCAGAGCGGATCTTCTTGCTCGAAAGCCGAGTGAGTTTAACCCAGAATGCAGCCCAAGTGAGCCTTACCATTGATGCTCAATAACTTAGCCAATTAACTGCTTTTTATATAAAACTAAGCCCGCTAACGTTCGACTTTAGCGGGCTTTTACCTTATGGCTAACCGTCATAACCAATCAAAAAACCATTCTTCTACAATCAAATCATCTATCTGTTAATTCACTCTAAAATGTTGGCCGTGCTTGATGCCATAGGTTACACTCTGCGACCTTTATACAACTGAGATCACAGTTTTTAAACGACTGGATCCCAGACTCGCCGCACACTTTCTGTGGCGCCATAACGCACAAATGTTCTTCCACAAAAATTATCATTAAGGTCAATAACATGTTTATCATTCGCTGGATTTTAGGCAGGATTATTCTGTTTTTAAATTTCGTATTTAGCCCTAAGAAGCGCCAACGTCCACTGGCTGAGCAACAAAAAATTGATGCTCAAACTCAAGCATTAGCCCTGTATCAATATCCTGCATGCCCATTTTGTGTAAAAGTCCGCCGTGCAATGCGTCGCCAAGGACTCAACATAGTGACCCACGACGCTAAAAAAGCACCGCATAAAGATGAACTCATCGCTCAAGGCGGCAAACAGCAAGTGCCTTGTCTGCGGATTGAAGAAAACGGTCAAGTACAGTGGTTATATGAATCAAAAGAAATCATTAACTACTTAGACCAACGCTTCGCCTAAATCACGGCGCAACGGTCAGCGCAAATATACAAATAAGTGCGTCCAATAACCTTTTCAATCGTCTGTTCAATGGGCTCCTTACAAAGGGCTTTACGTTGGAATGACGAGGTTTAGGGCGCAGTTCTTTTATTGCGTTGTTTTACCACATTCTTTTATCACATTTACTTACGCCACAAATATTCACGGTCAGAATAATCAAATAACCACTGGGGCTGATACACCACCAATAGCGTTACCGCCATGCCATTAAGCAATGCCTCTGGGAATGCCAGCAAAGGGATTAGCATCAGGTAGTCGTCTACTAACACATTCCAATCGTAATCCGCTGCAGACCACAACCACATAGCCCAACTCAATTGATGAAACACCGTTGAGAGGCCCGCATTGATAAAACCACCGACGAAGATGAATACAAAAATATGCTTAGGAAATAAATGGTAACTGCGACTGTATAGGATAAAACACAGAAACAGCGGCACGGCCATAGCGAACAAACTAAAAGCACCAAAATCAGCGGGCTGCTTTAATACAAAAAGGCTAAAAAAAGCACTCGGCAATAGCAACACTAAGGTCGCAAGACGCCAGCCGAACATCAGCATACAAGTGACAATTCCCAGAAAATGCAGATGTAACCCAGTTTGAATACTGGCATTTAACGACCACAGCGCATTGATCCCCACCAACGTCAGCAACAAACGTAATTGGAGATGTTTATCCCGCCGGAGCTGCACTAACTCTTCTTTTGGCCATATGGCGTAGATCCATAACGCCAAGAACATAAGGCATATACCTTGAGTCAGGCTCATATCCCATTCGATTTGCGCCCATTTATTCGACCAAAACGCCAACATTACTCGCCCATCCTTAATCCATTACACCTATCGGCGCGTACTCAGCCTATGAGAATGCCATAAATCCATGAACTTTAGGGCCATATTAAGGTATTCTTCTGTCAGTTAATAACTAAGAGTTAAATTTGATTATGCCGTTTCGATATCTCAGCCTTGCCATCTTAAGTTGTTTCTCGCTCATCGCCTGCAGCAGTGCGCCAATTGACCCGAGTGAACTCGCCGGAAAATTACGGGATAAGTTAACGACGGATATTAAAAGCGATGGCCTTAAACTCTTCAGCTACAAAGCGCGGCTGGTCGATGAAAAGTCGACAATGAATGATACAGAGCGCCCTTTTCCACACGAGGCACGCATACGTAATATGCAAGATCCCCGTGAGCAACGTCGCGCGATGCAAGATCTACAGGACTCATTAGAAATTTGGGGGAGACAGGTTGATTTGGGTTTAATCAAAACCCTTGAAATGACGGGTTATTGCCGCGAAGGTTATATTGAATTAAGCCGAATTATCGAGCCTGGTCGAGGAGAAATCCGCGGTGAGTGCCAAGAGGGTGCAACCAATGCTGATAAACAAAAATTTATGAGCTATTAACTAAACTCAAAGTAATGAAGAAACGTGCACAGTTACCAATACAAAAAACTTAAATCGGCTAAAAATAGCTAAAACGATAATAAGCAGAATAAAAAACAAGCATGCGCGTATGAGACAATACGCGCATTCACGTCACACTAAACTGATTCGGTCAGTGGCACAGCACGATTTTCCAATAACACAGGGATACCTTCAGTGATCGGATAAGCAAGTTTATCTGCCTTACAAATCAACTGCTGCGTCGTTTTATCGTACTCAAGTTTTCCCTTACACACAGGGCAAGCCACTATATCTAACAATTTTTTATCGAATGCCATGGAAGTTTCCTTATTTAGCTGCAGCCACTTCACGAAGACGTGCGAGCAGCTGTTCATCAAATTGTGGGGATAGCTTGGCATCGACCGCCAAATACCACCAGTTTTCTTGTGCAAAATCGCGACATTTAACCGCATCTTTTTCTGTCATCAACAGTGGCAAGCCTTGGGCTAAATCACCTAACTGGGTTTTATCGTAGGCCTGATGGTCATCAAAACCATGGCAGAAGGCCAGTTGATAGCCTTGTGCGCGCAACGATTCAAAGAAACGCGCTGGATTACCTATGCCCGCCATCGCAACGAGCGGCTGAGACTTATCGAAAGTATATTCACCAGACGTCGCATCACATTTAACAGGCTTCACTGCCGTAGGTGTCAGTTGCATTTCGAACTGCCCTTTTGCCGCTGGGCCGCCATTACTGACGATAAAATCCACGGTATCGAGACGCCACGCGCCTTCACGCAATGGACCTGCTGGCAATAGCAAGCCATTGCCTAAACCGCGCTGACCATCAATCACCACCAGCTCAATATCGCGTGCCAGAGCATAATGCTGTAGGCCATCGTCACAGATGATGACATCGACACCAAACTCAGCAATAAGCGCATTAGCCGCATCGACCCGTTTAGCGCCAACCACCATGGGCACTTGAGTACGCGCCACTATCATGGCAGGTTCATCACCCACCTCTGCCGCACTTGCACCTAAGCAAACCGATTTAACGCCTTGAATATCAACACCGTAACCACGACTGATCACACCGGGGTGAAATCCATGTTGGCGCAGTAATTCAATCAGATAAATCACAGTTGGCGTCTTACCGCTGCCACCGACGGTAATATTACCGACGACGATGATAGGTACAGGCATTGCAGTTTGTGATTTCATCCCGAGGTGAAACAAAGCGCGGCGCACATAAGTGATAACCGCGAATAAGCCCGATAAAGGTAACAAGAGCCATCGCAGTGGATGGCCCTGATACCAGATTTTATTCACTAAGGCCTGCATCTAACTACCAAATTGCATTTGGTATAATTTGGCGTACATGCCATCTAATTCCAATAGTGATTGGTGCGTCCCGCGCTCGACGATACGCCCCTGATCGACTACTAAAATCTGATCGGCACTCTCGATGGTCGACAACCTGTGGGCGATCACTACAGATGTGCGGTTTTGTCTGAGGTTATCTAACCCTTTTTGAATGGCTTTTTCTGACTCAGTATCCAGTGCTGAGGTCGCTTCATCGAGGATCAACACAGGCGCATCACGCAACATAGCGCGTGCAATCGCAATCCGCTGTCTTTGACCACCGGACAATAACACGCCATTCTCACCCACTTGGGTATCAAGGCCTTGGGGCAGCTGATCAATAAACTCCATCGCATAGGCCAAGGTCGCAGCTTCAATGATCTGCTCACGAGTCGCCTCACCGGGATAGGCGTAAGCGATGTTATTGGCTATCGTGTCATTGAACAAGGTCACCTGTTGCGATACCAGTGCCACTTGATTACGCAGCGATTTTAGCGAGTAATCGTAGATGCTGACGTCATCAAGCAGAATATCGCCGGATTCAAGGCCCGTATAAAAACGGGTCACTAAACTCGCAATAGTCGACTTACCTGAGCCAGAACGTCCAACTAAGGCTAAGGTTTGCCCGGGTTTGACTTCAAAATCGACATTCTCAAGTGCACGACGATCTTGGCTGTCATAGGTAAAACACACATTATCAAAACGTAGATGACCCTTAGCACGCTCGACAGTATAAGTTCCCGTATCGGACTCTGGCAGCGTATCCAGTAATTCAAACACTGTGGTACAAGCCGCAATACCCCGTTGAAATTCGGCATTCACTCGGGTTAAGTTTTTGATTGGCTGTAACATGGCCATCATAGCGCCAAGAATCGTCGCGAAGGTACCCGCGGTAAGATCGGCTTTCATGCTGTCTAAGCTTGCCGCATAAAGTACAAAGGCTAAGGCGAATGAACCAATAATCATGATCAGAGGCTGACTAATGGCTTGTGCCACAGCTAACTTCATATTTTGATGGCGGTTTTGATCGTTTACTTTAGCAAAACGGGTTGCTTCTGTTTCCTGTCCACCAAAGGCCAATACGTTTTTATGGCCTTTAATCATTTGCTCCGTAGTCGCACTCACCCCGCCCATGGCTGTTTGAATTTGCTTAGAGACCTTACGGAAACGACGACTAACCACCGCAATGACCATGCCCATGATAGGACCAATCACAAGAATACAGAGGGATAGCTTCCAAGAGTTATAGAACATCAGCACCAGCATACCAAACACAGTCACACTATCGCGGACGATTGAAATCAAAGCACTTCCCGATGCTCGAGCGATTTGCTCAGTATCAAAAGTCACTTTTGAGATCAAGTTACCGGTATTTTCCTTATCCATATAACTGACAGGCAGGCTCAGATAATGCTCAAACACTTGCTGACGCATGTCCATGATCAAACGCGCACTCATGTATGAAATGCCGTAGGTCGAGACAAAGTTGGCAAAACCGCGCAGGGAAAACATGACGATAACCACAAGCGGCGCCATCATTAGCACGTCGTTGTTCGCGTGGAAACCTTCACTGGTTGGCAATGCGATGCCGTTGGTCACCGCAGCAGGTGCGCCGCCGGAGAAACCCTTATCAATAAAGGGGCCGATGAAAGCGATAAAGGCGGCATCGACGAGACCATAAATAATTAATCCCGCAACTGAAAGCATAAACATGCCTTTCATCTGTTTTATATAGCCCAGTAATCGTTTGAAAACTGTCCACATTTCGTCTTTAGGAGATGTTGTCATTGATAACACTAAATTATGGCAAAGTAGGCATTCTACTCTGGATTAATCAAGTCACCAAATCTAAACAGAGAGTTGTACCAAAATGGCGCTAAATCACCACGATAGGTCTTAACCTCTCGCTCAGACTGCTGAAAAATCACACTAATCTGCCCTTCTATACCTGTAGTTAGGCCCATAATCTCCCGTTGCTGATACCGTTCAACCACTGTGGATTTTGGAAACCCCCAGCGATTAGCAAAACCAGCAGGAAACAAGACTAACTTGGGGGCCACAGCATCAATAAAGGCTTCAGTTGACGAGGTTTTACTGCCGTGGTGGGGCGCAACGAGCACTTCACTTTGTAACTCATACTCACCACTTAAGGCACGACTTAATAACGAAGTTTCGATTTGCTTTTCGATATCCCCCGTAAGCAGTAGACTCTGCCTGTCATCATCAATGCGTATAACACAGGAACCATTATTACCCACTAACGCTTGAGGCGGAGAAAGCAAATTCAAGCTCAGCCCTTGCCATTGAATCTGCCTTGGGCGGCAATCTTGGCCACTAAAGCCAGCCATGTCTGTGATCACTAAAGCCTTAGGGTAAGCCTTAATCAAAACAGGGGCACCACCTGCATGATCGTTATCGCTATGGCTGATAACAATATAATCAATATCTTGAATGCCTTTGGCTTTTAGGAAAGGTAATATCACCCGCTCCGCATAACTGAAGTCATCACCAAAGGCGGCACCTGTGTCGTAGACCAGCCCTCTACCATTCTTTTCAATAACCACAGCTAAACCTTGGCCCACATCCAGTAAATGCATAGCCCATCGATTATTTTGAACGGGTGACCACAGCGTAATACAGAAAAGCAAAGCGGGAATAAACAGTAAACTCAGCAGGCTTAACCAAGCAGTATAATTTTTATTTTTAGGCACATAGCGCCATAACACACCACCGATGAACGCAGATAACCCCAAGGCTAATATCGTATCTGAAAGCGCTAACCAATGGGCTGGCAATTGCTGGCTTATGTCTAGCAACTGTGCATAGGGTGATAAACTCCAATCACTTAGGCGAAGCAGTCCTAACCAAGAGAACCCAAACGCAGTACCAACCCACCAGCATATAAATCCCGCCATAGCTAATGGGATAACAACAAAACTAAACCATGGCACAGCTAGGATATTCATCCACAAGCTGTGTAAACTCACACCACCAAAGAGTGCTCCTTGCAGTAATCCAAGCCCAAGGCTCAAGCGCCACTGGATGGCCCAAAATTGTAAAAGCCCCGCGCCTACACGCGTCCTTCGAGTCGACACAGCCGTAAACTCTTTGGGCTGGATGACTAAGGTATATAAAATCACCCCTAAAGCACAAAACGACAGCCAAAATCCCGCACTTAAACAAGCAAGCGGGTCGAGTAACAATACGACAAACAATGCAAACAGCAAGCGCTCCCACGCAGTAGAAAATCGCTTTAATAAACTCAGTAGCATTAACAGTAAAATCATCACGAGTGCACGCTGAGTCGATACACCAAAACCTGCAAGATAGGCATAAAATGCTGCGCCTATACCTGCCGCGACTAACGCAAAAGTCATATTACGTCGACTCTGATGTGACACCAAACGACTCAATCCAAACAAAAGGCAAGCGTATACCCATGCCGCGACAACGGAGAGGTGCAAACCGGAAATCGCCACTAAATGGCCAGTGCCAGTCTGCCTTAGTGCTTGCCAACGAGCTTGTGAGATCAAATGCTTATCCCCCAAAAGCAAGGCGAGTAAAATGTCACCTTGAGGTAAAGAGGCTAATTCAGGTGTCAATGCGCTTATGAGGTCATTACGCAATGAAGGCGAAACCGCAAGTAACTGCGCCTCAATCACTCGCCCTTTACCGACCACATGTTGACTGATTAATTGTTTTTGTTCGTTGTAGCCGCCTTGATTTAGCACGCTAGCAATGCTCTTAGGTGTCAAGGTAAACAGCCAAACCTGACCCACATCGACTTCTGGCGGATCTTTCCACGTGAGTCGCAATTTTGCGTTTGGCCCTAAGATTAAATTTGGTTTAATGAGCGATATATCCAAACTTAGCCAGTCGCTGTTTCGACTAACTAGTGATATGATTTCGCCCCTTACCTGTATAGGTTGTTGTAACACTGGCAAATCCTGCCTAGATAATCCTAAGCAAAAACCAGTTAGCCATGCTACCGCAAAGAGCCCACCTGCACAGACAGGGATTTTTCGGTGTAAGATTAACGCCCCAACAACAAGGTAGGGTATGTAACTGACTGGCGGCAGCGAAGGCCATAACATCGCTGATAATAAGATGGCACTAAAGCCAAACATGAATCGATTCATAGTGAATTAAGTTAAGACAGCAATTTCAGCATATGCCAAAAAAATTAATTAAAAGATTTATGCCTAAGCCTGAAACCTTGCGTGAGCATAAACACTTACGCATGTTCGGACGCTTGTTACACAATCCCAATCTATGGGCACTTAATCGAAAATCCGCCCCAGGCGCATTTGCCGTAGGGTTATTTGTCGCTTGGATCCCAATGCCATTTCAGATGGTTGTTGCAGCGGCTTTTGCCATTCTATTTAACGTTAATATTCCTGTTTCAGTTGCATTAGTATGGATAACCAATCCCTTAACTATGCCAGTGATGTTTTATGGGGCGTATTTGCTCGGAGCTAAAATACTCGGCCATGCTCCGCAAGATTTTGCCTTCGAAGCAAGTTGGCAATGGATTGAAGCATCGCTTGCGACTATAGGTCCGGCATTCTTACTCGGGTGTCTCGTGCTAGGAGTGGTTTTTTCCGCTGTCGGTTATTTGCTGATTAATAATCTGTGGAAATATTCAATTATGTTTAAGTGGCAGAAACGCAAGAATAAATAATCTTTTATATTCAAACCGCTTATGTTGGTACAACGATTGAGTCAAGGTAACAGCATAAGCGGATTAACACATTCGCTCTCGCTTCCCTTTTGTTCATCATGTGAATCACCTTTTACAATACAACCACGTTAACTCCACTTTGCGCCGAATTTAAGATCGTACATATCTGTGAATTAAATCACACAGCGGCGCCTAGCTTTTCCCTAAAAACAGATTTTTGCTGTTACTATTTATAAAAACATCAAGTAGGGAATATCCATGCCTTTTTATCATCAATATGGTTCTAAAAGCCTTAAAGCCGTTGAACACTTAGTCCTATTTATTATTGCCATTGCCACCGTTGTCGCAATAGGCCAAGAAATTGTGCATATCATCTCTGTACGTATGGTCGCACTGGCCGATTTACTCTTGTTATTTATTTTCTTAGAAGTGTTAGCCATGGTGGCTAACTACTATGAATCCGGTAAGTTACCAGTACGTATGCCGCTTTATATTGCGATTGTCGCCTTGGCCCGTTACCTAATCTTAGATATGAAGAGCATGGAAGACTGGCGTATCGCAGCAATATCATTATCGACGCTAATTTTAGCGGCAACCGTGATTGTGATTCGTTGGGGCCAATTAAAAATGCCTTATCCAAAAAATCAAGAATACGACAATTAATCAAATACCTGAGTTGGTGCTATTGAAACCTAAATCAATGGCACCTGCTGTTCTCGTTTTAAAACTATTATCAAAGACCTAGCTTTCACATTGGTATTCTGCCAAAAAGCAATTATGCTAGTTTTACTGAGATCAATAATTTACGGGGCAATTGAGTTATGGGTGACCATACTACTGGTTTTGAAGAAAAACGCACATCACTGCGAGTCGATATGGAAGCAGAGCGCGTGGTCTTAAATTGGATCGACACTCAAGGCATGAAGCAAACAGATGAAGGTGTGTGTATCGACTTAGCAAGACGCGGCATTTTATTCGATTATAAAAATCCGTTTGCACTGGGCGAACTCATCGAAGTGACCTTTAATCCCAATTCATCCCAACAAAATACCGTTAAAGGACAAGTCTGCCGTTGCGCGAGATGCCATGACCAAAGCTACCATATTGCTATGCAACTGCTTTAATTTAACTTAAATTTCGCAGCTTTAATGGCTCTGTTCTACACTCAATGAATTGAACAATTCATTAAGGGGCGTCAGTATGATCTTGCTGGTAGGTGGTGAAAAAGGTGGTAGCGGAAAAAGTTGTCTCGCTCAAAATCTTGCCGTTTATATTAAGCAAAAATTTCAGGCAAACGTCCTCATGGTCGATTGTGATCCCCAACGCACGACTTCAGATTGGATCCAAGCAAGAAATAATGATCCAAGCCTCCCAAGTATTAATTGCATCCAACTTTACGGCAAGATTCGTAATGATTTACTCAGCCTCAATGAGCGTTTTGACTACGTAATTGTAGATTGTGGTGGTCAAGATAACTTAGCCATGCGCGCAGCTATGTCGGTAGCGACTTATGTTGTGATCCCCCTCAGACCCAAAAGACGCGATCTCAAAACATTACCCCACATGGAAGACATGCTAAGTACTTGTAAGATGGTGAATCCTAAAATGATCGCGACTATAGTGCTCACCCAATGTCCAGCGCTTCCCACACAGTTTAAACGCATTTTAGAAGCCAAAGATGTGGTGCAATCCTTTGGACTAAGGGTGCTAAATTCAGTTACATTTTGTCGAAATATTTATGATGACAGTGAAGAAAGAGGCTCTTCAGTCGTCGAAATAGAACCCGATGGGAAAGCAGCTGATGAGATCCGCGCCATAGCGGATGAGTTATTCGCAATGCCACCAGAAAATAGCTATGAGCTTAACTGATCTTAAACGTAAGAAACCTAAGCAAATCATCAAGCCGGTTTCTGTCGATGATTTCATTGAAGATGCCAATAACTACGCCTTAGGTAAGGCGAGTTTATTAGCTGCGCCCACCACACACACCATAGTTAAGGGCTTAGATAAAAAATCGACTAAGATTTATCGCCACGCGACCTTTACCCTCACTGAAAACAGTATTTCTCAGCTTGATGCCCTATCGAAATCCACCAATATTGCAAAATCTCGATTACTGCGTATTTTGATCAATGAATTTACCCAACTCACCCCCGCACAGCAGGAGCAAATTGCAAATAAGCGCCACGATGAAACCTGAGATTCAACAAAACGATTACACGTCTAAGCGGCTAAAAACCAATCAATAAAATACAACAAAATAAAATGAGTACGCTATGGCACTGTGTATTATACCAATAATATTAAATAGTTAGTCAGTTCAGAGCCTCACTGGCATCTCAATCCAAGGCGCATTGATGCAGAAATGGTCATTCCCTTTTAAGTCAATGCAACACCGGAGTGGGATGCCTGTGTGGCTCCCGAAGGCGGCTGATGTTAATGGCATCGCGCTTTATACTGCGTTTAAGGCTTTTGACAGAGCACCGCTATGCCTTCAAGCCTTCGCCTTGTCTAAAGCTAGTTAAATTCCCGCTGAATGAACAGATATTTAATACGATGGGTATTAATGCTCACACTTTCGCCCAGCTACAAGTTGAATACCTTGGGACGTTTCGTAAAACTTACCTTTACCTATGAGTAACTCAATTAATGCTTCGGCACTCAAATCAGTTGCACTACAAGTATGGTATCGAGCCGCCGAGCCAAACTTTTGCTCCATCATGGAAATTAATTCAGGCTTTATAATAGCGGCCCCTTGAGCTACCATCAGCGCCATAACATCATGACCGTGAACAGAATTGGACATATGTCCTCCTAAAGATGCAATATTATTGTTCTTTATATCCTAACGGTTAAATTCGAACCCTGATCTCGCGCACAAACTTTCAAATGGGGACGACTGCGCCGACATCTGTGACGATAATGTGAGCCATTATGTCTTTGATCCTATTACTGACCCAACAGATGTCGCTGTACTTAGTGATAGTTTACTTAGTCAGTAAAACACCGCTGTTTAAACTGTTTGCCGAAACGTCTCCTCGTCTGCCACATAAGATTTTTATGTATCTGATTTTTTCGAGTTTCTGCATCATGGCCACTTATTTTGGTGAGCAAACCTCGGGAGCGATTGCCAACACTCGTGCTATGGGCGCAGTTTTAGGCGGATTATTAGGAGGACCAGTTACTGGTTTTCTGGTGGGGCTGACTGGTGGGCTACACCGCTACAGTATGGGCGGTTTTACTGATATAGCCTGCGCCATCTCCACCACCTTAGAAGGCTTATCCGCTGGGATGATAAGCTTCTACTTAAGACGCGCAGATAAAAGTGAGCTCATCTACAATCCATTACTCGTTTGCCTAGTGACTTTTTATGCTGAAATGATGCAAATGAGCATCATACTTTTGGTTGCACGCCCCTTCGATGATGCATGGGAATTAGTACGTCAAATCGCGCCGCCCATGTTATTAGTCAATTCCGTGGGAGCGGCACTCTTTATGAGCATGATCCGTGACCAAAAAACCATGTTTGATAAACTCTCATCGAGCTTTTCGACTAAGGCATTAAAAATTGCCGAACGCAGTGTCGGATTACTATCCAAAGGATTTAACGAAGAAAGTAGTAGTCACGTCGCCCAAATCGTCATCGAAGAAACCAATGTGGGTGCAGTGGCCATCACGGACAGAGAAAAACTGTTAGCCTTTATTGGCATAGGCGCCGATCACCATCTCCCTGGTACACCGATTTCATCCAAAATCACCTTAGAAGCCATCAATCAAAATAAGGTCATGTTCGCCGATGGCGTTGAAACGCCCTATGCATGCTCTATTTCTTCTCATTGCCGTCTAGGGTCGAGTCTAGTGATCCCGCTGCGCAGTGATACCGAGGTCATTGGCACGATTAAACTCTATGAGCCTAAGAATAAACTTTTTTTGAATATCAACCGTACTTTAGGTGAAGGTATTGCCCGCCTGTTATCGAACCAAATTCTTTATGGGCGTTTTGAGCAACAGCAAAATCTGCTGACTCAAGCCGAACTTAAATTACTACAGGCTCAGGTCAATCCGCACTTTTTATTTAATGCACTGAATACCATTAGCGCGATTATCAAACGTGATCCTGATATGTCTAAGCAGCTACTGCAGCAGTTATCGCAATTTTTACGGATCAATTTAAAGCGAACGACAGGCTTAGTGACGCTTGGGGATGAGCTAGATCACATAGCGTCGTATCTCACCATTGAAAAAGCGCGTTTTATTGATAAATTACAAGTCAGTATCGCGATACCTGAATCACTCTACCACTGTAAAGTCCCCGCCTTTACCCTGCAGCCAATTATTGAGAATGCCGTAAAGCACGGCACTTCGCACATGATTGAACAAGGGCAGATTAAAGTGACTGGCAAGCTCGAAAATGATGTGTTGGAGCTAGAAGTCACAGACAATGCCGGGTTGTATCAGCCCATTGAGGGATCAGAAGGCCTAGGGATGAACTTAGTGCATAAGCGAATTCAAAATATTTTTGGCGAACAATACGGCGTGACAGTGGAGTGCGAGCCCGATCAATTGACTCGTGTCACCATAAGATTGCCCATAGAAAGCCCTGAAACATCAAATATGGATAACCGCACGTGATCACTTGTTTAATTGTCGATGATGAGCTGTTTGCTCGTGAAGAATTAGCTGACCTTTTGGGGCAAGAACACGACATCCAAATCGTCGGTCAATGCGCCAATGCTATTGAGGCATTACAGAGCATAACCAAAGAAAAACCTCAGTTAATCTTTCTTGATATCCAAATGCCACGCATTTCGGGCATGGAACTTATTGCAATGCTCGACCCCGATGACATGCCGAAAATCGTGTTTGTCACCGCCTACGACGAATTTGCCGTCAAAGCCTTCGACAATCATGCCTTCGATTATTTACTCAAACCCATAGATGCCGACAGACTCAGTAAAACCCTCACTCGTGTGCGTAAAAATCTAACGCCTCAGGCTATGGACTCCATTACCCCAAAGAGTCTTGAACATATTCCCTGCTACAGCGGCAATAAACTCAAAGTCATTGCAATCCAAGATGTGGAATATGTGTTCAGTGACTTAAGCGGCATCCATGTGGCCAGCACGAAAGGCAAAGTCCATACCCAGTTGACCTTGAAAGTGTTCGAAGAAAAAACCCCACTGGTGCGCTGCCATCGGCAGTATTTGATTTCACCTAAGGCGATTGCTGAAATTGAGCTGTTAGATACAGGGGCTGAAGTCACCACTCATTTAGGCGATAAAGTACCCGTATCACGCCGCTATCTTAAAAGCCTTAAACAGCTATTTGGCTTTCAATAAACACAATCCAAAAGTCATCTTAGCGACGTATTTTTAGCCATAAGATGGCCAACAACACTCACCGTTAACATAGAATGGTAACCACTTAAGCTCGCCTATTGCCGCTCACACTGCATTTTCGACCACTCATTGAGATTACAAAGTTTTATATCAACAACTTATTTACACTCGCCAGAACTCAAATGGGGAGATAACAAAAATGATGTGGTTCCTACTCTGTGTCGGTCTACTGATCGGCGGCTACTTTATCTACGGCGCCTTTGTCGAGAAAGTCTTCGGCATTAACGCTAATCGTCAAACACCCGCTTTCAGTCAAACTGATGGCGTCGACTTTGTGCCTATGTCTAAAGGCAAAGTCTATTTAATTCAATTATTAAACATTGCAGGTGTAGGCCCAATCTTTGGTCCTATCTTAGGTGCACTCTATGGTCCTGCAGCTATGTTGTGGATTGTGGTTGGCTGTATCTTTGCAGGTGCAGTGCATGACTACTTCTCCGGTATGTTGTCAGTGCGCAATGGCGGTCAATCCGTGCCAAACCTTGCGGGTAAGTATTTAGGTAAGACCGCCAAGCACTTCATGAACGTGTTTGCTATTGTGCTGTTACTGCTCGTCGGTGTGGTCTTTATCTCTGCGCCTGCAGGCTTACTTGGCAAGCTTATCGGTTGGGATGTCAGTATCTTCGTTGGTATAATCTTCGTCTATTATCTGATTGCAACTGTGGTACCTATCGATAAAATTATCGGTCGTTTGTACCCCTTCTTTGGCGCTTTATTGTTCTTCATGTCGTTTGGTTTAGCTTTCGCAATTATGCTATCAAGCGAGCACACCTTACTGCCTAACGTACAAGCGGGCGATTTCTTCCAAAACTTAAATCCGAACGACATGCCACTTTGGCCTGCCCTATTCATCACTATTGCCTGTGGCGCGGTATCGGGTTTCCATGCTACTCAATCACCGTTAATGGCCCGCTGCGTTGAAAACGAGACTAATGGTCGCTTCGTCTTCTTTGGCGCCATGATTGGCGAAGGCATTATCGCATTGCTTTGGTGTGCCATCGCGTTGTCTTACTTTGGCGGAGTTGAAGGGTTAAGTGCGGGCATGTCAGGTAACCCTGCCAACGTCGTCTATGAGGCCTCTACCGGTCTGTTAGGCGCTATTGGTGGCTTTATGGCTATCCTAGGAGTGATTATTCTACCGATTACCTCAGGCGATACGGCTTTTCGTTCTGCGCGTTTGATTCTGGCTGAATTTTTCAAGATGCCACAAATCTCACTACCAAAGCGCTTAGTGTTAGCTCTCCCACTGTTTGTTATCGGCGGCATATTGACCCAAGTGGACTTTGGTGTGATTTGGCGCTACTTCGGTGTAGCAAACCAAGCCACTGCAGTATTAATGCTGTGGACGGCTTCGGCTTACCTGCTACGACATAACAAACTACATTGGATTGCGACAATTCCAGCGATGTTTATGACCACTGTGGTTATCACCTTCCTACTGAACTCGTCAACCTTAGGCGCAGGTTTACCTATGACGGTATCAACCATAGCGGGCATAGTCACAACCTTAGTGATTACAGCACTCTTGATTGTGAAAACCAAAGGTAAAGGCGAAATTGATTTGCCGGTTGAAACTGAGCTTAAAGAGCCAGTCAAAGACTAGTCAAACAGTCCAAATGACCAACCTAAAACAGGCGCTTTATTGCGCCTGTTTTGATCATACTGCTCCACCAATAACAGCTATCACAGGTTTAAGCTAGCAAGGTATTCAAGCTTGACTCGATACCATTCCACACTGTATCAGGCATACAAAACTGCTATACTCCCGCCATAGCACACTGCAACATGCATAATATGAATCAATCGAATAACCCGCTCCACGGCATTAAACTGGAAACGATCATCACTTATTTAGTCGAGAAATACGGCTGGGAAGAATTAGGTGAAAGAATTAATATCCGCTGTTTTACCCACGATCCCAGCATCAAATCCAGTTTACGTTTTTTGAGAAAAACAGAGTGGGCGCGGGATAAAGTCGAATATCTTTATTTAAGAGCCAATAAATTACCCTTGCCGCCACCCAAAGCAGACTCTAGTCAAGCGGCTAAGAAGCCTGCGGCAAAAATTGCGACGAAGAAAACCAATCAAACTCCCCCTGACAAGTCTGTTAAAAGCGATAAACCTAGCACAGATGACAAAATAAATAGCCATATTTGGGGTAACAGTTAATCTTCGCCCTCTGCAGCCATAAAACGTGAACAGCCCTCACTTAAGGGCTGTATTGTCATCAGCAATATCGCGCTTTTTGCCAAATAAGCCAAAAATTAGCTTCAGTTTTTCAATTAATGGCCGATAGCGATTTGAGTATCAACACAGTTTGTATCTAATGGAGTATGGAATGAGCATTAATGGAATAAACAGTGCCACAATCGGCTCAGCTTTCACTCCGGTATCAGGCGCATATATCGCAGCAACTCCTGCCACAACAAAAACGGCGACTAATGAATCGACTGCAGATACGCAGGATACTCAAGACACAGTCTCCATTTCTTCAGCCGGCCGCGCCGCATTGTCCGCAGATGTAGGTGCCCCTTTAAGAGACAATGCTGCAGCCAAAAAAGATGGAATAGAAAATGATGCGTCAGAAGAGCCCATGACGTTAATCGACCAACAGATCCAGAAAATAAAAGAGCAGATCAAAGCACTACAAAAAATGCTGGCCAAACTTAAAGGAGATGACTCTGAGGTTGCGGAGCAACAACGTAAGTTAATCCAAGAACAGATAATGCAGCTAAGTAGTCAAATAGCAACCTTGACTGATAAGAAGATGCGCGACGCGCAAAAGTCAGCTTAGACAAGATAACTTACCAATAGTCTTTGTAATACAGCCCGTAATGGATGATAACCTAGATAGGAAAGCTAAACATTAAACGCCAAACATTGAGCCCATCGCCACGACGATAACTAAATCCGATGCGATCAACACTCAATAATTCACCGCCTAACGGCTTAGAAAACGCGAGGGAAAAACCGGCCTCATAACTGCCTGAAACTATGGTATCTTGCTCTATCTCGCTAATAAATCTAAGTTCATTGAAATACCAATAGCCTACAGCAAAGATCCTTGGTTGCACCTGCAGATCCCACCATTGCCAGCGTGGTGCTAACCCTAAATCAACACCTGTTTGTAGTACTGCAAATTGATCCGAAAACTTACCATAGTGCTCGCTGTACCCTGCAAAGCGTAATCTCGATACCCACACAGCATCCTGCCCTGCTAAGGTAAAGTCATACAAGCTACTGATCCCTGAGGCGATAATAGCAACGTTATCGTTTTTATCGAAGTTAGTGCCAAAACCGATATCTAAATACCCTTCCATTCGAGTATTTTCGCTCGCCTGCCAATGATGCTCAAAACCTGGGGTAACTGTCATAGTACCTATCGACGACGGTAACTCGCCTTCAGTGATATCTTTGGCTAAATAATCAAAAAAGCCAAAGGAGATAGGTAAACGTAACCAAGTTTGGCTACCGCTATCTTTCTTCAAATCAAAAGTTAACGGAATACTAACGACGGTCGCATTTTGGTTTGCAGCGCGGTAAACGCCAGTGCCAAGATAACTACCAAAGGCGTAAACAGAATTTGGATTAGCGCTAGTTTCTATCGGATTACTACCATTAGCATTACTATTAGATGCATGATTGATAGAAAAGCCGGGATCATCCGCTTGAGATGCAGATATGAATGTATTTGTAGCGGAAATACTATCGGCAAAGGTGGTAGGAATAACGCTCAGTAATACCAAGCACATTAGCGACAAGCTTAATAGCAACCGACTGAAACAATGGCTCAATTGACTTAAACCTTCCTCATTTTTAACTCAATCGGTCGACTCATCATTATGACAAAACTACTTATTTTCATCCATAAAATGATATTCAGACATCATGTGTCCAAGCTCAGTGGATTTAGTTTTTAAGTACGCTTCGTTATAACGATTTTTACCAACTTGCAGTGGTACGCGCTCAACCACTTCGATGCCAAACTCCTTCATCGCTTTCACTTTACGCGGATTATTGGTCATCAAACGCACATGCTTCACCCCTATCTGTTCCAGCATAGGCTTGATCATGTCGTATTTACGCATATCCGCTTCGAAACCGAGTTGCTCGTTGGCTTCAACCGTGTTAGCGCCTTTATCTTGCAGCTCATAGGCGCGAATTTTATTCAGCAAACCAATGCCACGGCCTTCTTGGCGTAAATAGAGGATAAAGCCACTGCCCGTTTCCGCAATATTTTGCATGGCTGCTTGTAACTGAAAACCACAGTCACAACGCAAGCTAAATAAAGCATCGCCGGTTAAACACTCGGAATGAATACGGCCCAACACAGGTTCATCCGCACTGAGCGTACCGAATGTGAGCGCAACATGCTCTTTACCTGATTCGGTATCTTCAAAACCATGCATGGCAAACACGCCCCAAGGAGTGGGTAACTTTGACGTCGCGACATATTTTATCGACATACTTAACCTTAACGACAACTCTCATTCCATGAGACGAATAAGATCCCTAGAAACAAAACGAGGATTAGGCACTTAGCCAACTAAGCGCACCATTCTAAAGTGTTTTCGAACAATCCAGAAATACTTTAGTGTTTTAATCAACTAAACCAAACATGAATGTCTTTTCGATGGGCAGCACGAAGGAATGGATTAAAACGAAGCAGTGCATTAAATACAAGGAGCACAAACACGTGATCGACACTCGATCCCGTGCCAGTGACATCCTATCCCACATTAAAATTTTGCGGGAGCGTATCCAGTAACTTCCGTTAGCCCCATTTCACGGCCGATAGCCGTCATAGGGTGGATTACCACAAGCCCTTTGACAGACTTTTTCAGTTTGCCCATGTCTGCTTGTTCCGCTTTTGTCAAAGCACGATGGAAAGGCAAACCTTTAATATCTGACCCTTGCTTATTCAATAAGCGGGTTTGTTGCCCTTTCACACTGCCGATTTGCTTAGTGACCGCAGCGATTTCGCGTTTGAACTGGGCAATAATGACGTCATCGCCTCTTTGTTCAGCCGCAGCAAGTTTACGACGAAATTTATCTAATTTATCGTTAAGCTGCTGCAGTTCTTGCTTTAAATTCATTCTGTTACCTTAAATTACCTAAGTTAGCCACAGTAAAATCTTAGCCTGATTATGCTAGCGTCTGTGTCAAGGCCTGAGATTATAGCAGCAAGTTACAGATCCTCGTTACCGCTTTTATAACAAACGAATGATCTGATTGCTGCTACCGCGAAAGACAAGACTCGGATCGGCAAGACTTTGTTCAAATTTTCCGTCCACCAGCACATCAATATAAGCCAACACGACGCGCTGTTCATCACTCAACTCATCGAGCACATAACCTGTCCACAGCCAAATATCCTTCCCCTTACACTCAGCCTTGACTCGTTTGACGAGCGTCAAAATGGCACTGAGATTGACAGGCAATAAAGGATCTCCGCCCGAAAGCGATAAACCACGGCGCACAATCCGCTGATCATTGAGATCGGCAATAATCCTATCTTCCATCGTCCTATCAAACACATGCCCAGAACGGGGATCCCACGTGCTTTGGTTGTAACAACCGCGGCACTGGTGCTCACAGCCAGAGACAAACAAGGTCGCACGGGTACCTGGGCCATTGACCACATCGATAGGGAAATATTGATGGTAATTCATTGATGGTCACTCATAGTGCATTTCATCTTTTAACACTGACACTCATCCCGTGGCACTATTTGATGCCACGGAATAAGTCTAACAGGCAGAATAAGGTAATAGTGTTACAAGTGTTTGATCCTGCGTTTTACTTCTTCTTGCTTGCCATAATTAAAGGGCCGCGCATCAGGACTGCCTAAGTAACCGCACACACGGCGCGTCACAGAAACCCGACTAGGCTCATGATTGCCACACTTAGGGCAAGTGAACCCTTTACTGGTACAACTAAATTCACCGGTAAAACCACAGTCGTAGCATTCATCAATTGGCGTGTTAGTGCCATAGTAAGGCACGCGGCTGTAGCTATAATCCCAGACGTTTTCCAGCGCTTCGAGGTTATGCTGCATATTGGGATATTCGCCATAACAAATAAAGCCGCCGTTCGCGATAGCGGGATATGGCTGTTCAAAATCAATTTTATCGTAAGGGTTAACACTTTTTTCCACATCGAGGTGGAAACTATTAGTGTAATAGCCCTTGTCCGTCACCCCTGTGACTAGCCCAAATTGCTTCGCATCCAGTTTACAAAAACGGCTGCAGAGACTCTCACTTGGCGTGCTATACAGACTAAAGCCATAACCTGTTTCGGCCTTCCATGCATCCGTGGCCGCTTTAAGATAGGCTACAATAGCGACGGCTTTTTCCCTCAATTGTGCATCGTCAAATACATGGGTTTGGGTGCCATAGAGTGCATTCATGGTTTCATGCAGGCCAATGTAACCGAGTGAAATCGAAGCGCGGCCATTTTTAAAGATTTGCGCCACATCATCATCAGCGCGCAAGCGTACACCACAGGCGCCTTCCATATAAAGGATAGGTGCCACACGGGCTTTAACACCATTCAGTCGCTCAATACGGGTATCCAGCGCTTTACGGGCTAATACTAATCTGTCATCTAAAATACGATAAAACTCAGTCTCATCGCCATTGGCTTCTAAGGCAATCCGCGGCAGGTTTAAACTGACCACTCCCAAATTATTGCGCCCTTCATGCACAAGCTCGCCATTTTCTTCATAGGTGCCTAAAAAGCTACGGCAGCCCATTGGGGTTTTAAATGAACCGGTAACTTTCTCGACTTGCTCGTAGTTGAGGATGTCGGGATACATGCGCATTGTTGCGCATTTGAGCGCCATCTGTTTTACATCGTAATTGCAATCGCCCGCTTTATGATTAATACCATCGCGAATCGCAAACACTAGCTTAGGGAATACTGCAGTCTTGCGATTTTTACCCAATCCCGCCATCCGCACTTTGAGCATAGATTGCTGAATTAAGCGTGATTCCCACGACGTACCTAAACCAAACCCAAAGGTCACGAACGGTGTTTGGCCATTGGCAGTGTGTAAGGTATTGACCTCATATTCCAAAGACTGGAATGCATCGTGACATTCTTTTTCAGTTTGCGCCGTGGCAAAGGCTTTGGCGTCGGTAATCTTCCAATTCAGGGCAATTTGGTAATGCTTGTCGTAGCTCTTAGCGACAAATGGCGCTAACACTTCATCGATACGGTTGATAGTAGTTCCGCCATAGATATGACTCGCCACTTGGGCAATAATCTGCGCGGTCACCGCTGTCGCTGTTGAAATAGACTTAGGGGTTTCAATTTCGGCATTACCCATTTTAAAGCCGTGGGTCAACATGCCAGCTAAATCAATCAACATGCAGTTAAACATCGGGAAAAACGGAGAGTAATCTAGGTCGTGGTAATGGATCTCGCCCGCTTCATGGGCAGCGACCACATCCTTTGGCAAAATATGACTCTTGGCGTAATGTTTGGCGACTATGCCCGCGAGTAAATCCCGCTGAGTAGGAATGACTTTTGAATCTTTATTAGCATTTTCATTGAGCAAAGCCGCATTGCTTTGCTCAACTAAACCACGGATTTCGAGGTTGAGTTTACTGGTCGCTTCACGGCACACATCTCTGTCGTGGCGGTATTCGATATACACCCGCGCCAGGGACTTGTACGGCCCTTCCATCAGTAAATTCTCAACCGCATCTTGTAGATGGTGGATATCGACTTCAGCTAATGGCGCGACGCTCTGACTGATACACGCTGCCACTGTCGCTGCATAGTCGCCATCCTCTATTCCAACTGAGTTTGCAGCGGCATTCACTGCATCCCTTATCCTTGTTTCATCAAAAGGTGTGCGGCAACCATCACGCTTAATTACGACTGGCATTGTTCAGTTCCTCTCCATCTCGCCTAAAAATTAACACTACATCTAGTGATTTTGAAAGCATAAAACACAATATGTAGAGCATTAGGCTACAATGACGGTAAGGAGTCCATGATCCAGATCATAGTTTTTAGGATGAAATAAAAGAACAAACAAGAACTGCAGCTAGGCCCAATTATCTGAAAATTGCGCCTTGACCTGCTGATTAAACCCAGCTAGTTAAATGCGTGACAATTTGTGTTTATCACGCACTATGGATGTGAATTAACGTTTAGCAAGCGCAAGATAACTACTGAGTTGGCCCGATGCAGATTGATGTGACCCCATAGATGAAGCGAGTTGCATCATAGATTTTAGCCCCTGCCACTGCTGCTTTTGAGCATCCGTAAGCGGAGGTTCAGAATTCAAATAATCCGTCAATTGGCTAAGGACTTTCGTGGCCTTCTGGGCTAACACCGGCGACTGAGCATCATCCATATTGGTTAAGACGTTCTTAGCATCTACTAAGGTATTGATAAGAGGATTATTAGGTGATTTTTTAGCTAATGACTTGATTTCATCATCTAAAAAATCTTGCAACGATTGTTTAGTCGGCGTTGTTGTGCTCGGCACTGTAATACCGTTTTTCGATAAACGCTCGAGTTGCACATCCGATAAAATGCCATCTTTTTGTAAGCGCGACACCAATGCGGGAATATCGGCGACGCCAAATTGACCATCGGCAAAAAAATCCTTCGCCATCGATTGAATTTTCTGTGCGCGTTGCGCCCGTGGCGACAGCGCTATCTCATCGGTTTTACCTTTATCGGGTTTGGTAGCATCCGTCTGCGTTTTATTTGTTTCTGTCGTAGTATCGGTTTTAGCCGTGCTCGTCTTTTGGCTATTGGCACCATAAGCATCGGCGATACTGGCACTGCTGCGATTAAGATTAAAGGCATTTAAAATAGAATTCATCGTCAAAAATTCGGCGTCTAAGACTCAATGACGGTTTTAAAGCAAAAACTAAGCCAATCAAGTATTAATCAGTGCAACCCCTGAGTTAATAGCATCACTATGCATAAACTAACTTATATCTAGGACTGTATGTCTTCGATCAAGGCAAGACATTGCCGCCTTAGTAAATCGAGTGCCTCAGCGTCCATCTGCACTTTATCTAGTAAGGTTTGCTTCAAGGCAAGAGCTTCGTGCCTGATACCCTCTCCTTGACTTGTCAGAGTGATCAGCTTTTTCCGCTCATCTTCAACGCAGGCTAATCGCGTAATCAACCCCTTCAACTCTAACCGCTTGACGATTGGCGTTAGGGTTCCCATATCGAGTTTAGTCGCCATTGATAGCTGGGTTTGGCTGCAGCCGTTTTGACGCCACAGGGTTTGCATCACTAAATATTGAGGGAAAGTTAACTCGTATGCCTCGAGTAGAGGCCGATAAGCACGCACTAATGCATTGCTCGCAGAATATAACGCGAAACAAACATTATCGGATAAACAGAGTGGATCGCTAGAAGCTTGGCTATGAGTCTGTTTTGTAGCGTCTAGCTCAGGTTGAGGTAAGCAATTCTGCACGTTTAAGCGCCTGTCATTTAAACATAACGCTATCTTATCCGATCTGTCCCACCTCATCTAGTTTGCGCGCAAACTATTTGCATTCGATCTTAAAGCCACGTAGAGTTAACATCATTAGTTTGCGCACAAACAAAAGGTGAGTTTTTATGAAGAGTATGACTGAAACCCGTGAAATCCATCTAGCTAGTCGCCCAGAAGGCATGCCTACAGCACAGAACTTTACTTTAGTAAATAAAGCGTTAGCACCGCTCGCTGATGGACAAGTGCTGATTAAAAATCTATGGATGTCGGTTGACCCTTACATGCGCGGGCGCATGGTTGATCGCAAGAGTTATGTTCCGCCCTTCGCCTTAAATCAAGTCTTAGAAGGCGGTGCGATTGGTGAAGTTATCGCGTCAAAAAACACCGAGTTCCCGGTTGGTACTAAAGTCAGCAGCATGCTAGGTTGGCGTGAACACGCAGTCACAGATACCGCAGGACTGACAGCTTTACCACTAACTACGCTTGATAATTCACATTTCCTCGGCGTACTCGGAATGCCAGGCATGACAGCTTGGACAGGACTGACTCGCATTACAGATTTAAAAGCGGGTGAGACACTGTTCGTTTCCGCAGCCTCTGGCGCAGTAGGTAGCGTAGCCTGCCAAATTGGTAAACTAATAGGTGCTCGTGTAATAGCCTCTGTCGGTTCAGATGAAAAAGCTGAATTATTAAAAAGTTATGGTGTTGATGCGGTCATCAATTACAAGACTTGTGGCAATCTCACCCAAGCGTTGACAAAAGCCGCCCCAGAAAGAATTGACGTGTATTTTGAGAACGTCGGTGGCGAGCATTTAGCCGCAGCGCTGAGCAATATGAAAGATCATGGACGTATCGCTGTTTGCGGTATGATTTCGCAATATAACAACACAACTCCAACGCCTGGCCCTGACAACTTAGCCCTAATTGTAATGCGAAAACTCAAGTTAGAAGGTTTTATCGTATCCGAACATTGGGCGCATTATCCTGAGTTCACCGCAAAAATGACTCAATGGTTAGCGGAAGACAAAGTCAAAGCAGAACAAACAATTTATCAAGGGCTTGAACAAGCACCTGATGCTTTTATCGGTCTATTTGAAGGTAAGAATCGCGGTAAAATGTTGGTAAAACTAGCCTAAGTCACCAACAAAGCGGTATAAACATCTCAATATGAGATAGCAAATAGTCGGTATCGCGAAAGTGATACCGACTTTTGTTTATCTTGCAATCAAACGCTATCTATATGAAAGCTTTTGACTCTACATTTTGCATCATCAGCCTTTCCAGAGCGCAGCTTCAATCAAGTGGGCGACTTTCTCCACCGCAGCTTCGCCGGCGGCAATCGCCTCATCAGCACGGTGAAACTCCATAGTGCCGATATTTCCCACCTCTGGCACAATACAAATATCTGGTGGATCGCCCATCAACCGCGCCCGCTTATGTCTTTGCTCTAAAATACCCATAGATTGCGACATCACAGCAATCATCCCCGGATTCGATTTAGTGCCGAGCGAAAACTTATCGGTTAGGTTACTGACATAATCTCGGCCACGGGCAAATAAATCCATAAAGCCCGTTTCTTGTCGCGCTGGCATATCCATTTCAGCTTGGACAGTCCTTTGGCTGGTCATATTCACGGGTAACACTTGGATACGCCCAGAATGATAACCATATAAATCCACTGCAATCACTACATCAACGCCCATGGCACGGCTAACCGAAACAGGAACAGGATTCACCACAGCGCCATCGACTAACCAGCGTTCTCCTTGTCTGACAGGGGCTAAAATCCCCGGCATGGAGCAAGAGGCCCGTACCGCTTGCCGTAAATCCCCTTCAGTAAACCAAATTTCCTGACCAGAGTATAAGTCAGTCGCGACGGCTGCAAAGGGACGATTGAGATTCTCAATATTCACATCTCCTATACGTGCATGCAGCACATCGAACACCTTGTCTCCGCCGATAAGCCCGCCCTTACGCCATCGAATATCCATCAAGCCAAGCACGTCCCAACTAGAAAAACCGCGCACCCATTTTTCTAACTCGGGTAAATGATCATGGGCGTAAGCGGCACCCACTAAAGCCCCCACCGAACATCCAGCCACTTTATCGGGCTTAATACCCATGGCAGCTAAACCATTCAATACACCTATATGTGCCCAACCTTTCGCCGCCCCACTGCCCAAGGCAATACCTACCGAAGGGGTTGTTCCGTTAGCCATAAATCATTTCTCCTGTAACTCAATGCAGTACACGATAACGTAAAATCCTGCCATATCCACTGTCAATCGGTAAAAACGACACAATTAAGAGGTTGTAATACCAATGTAAATAAATACAATCAACAGAGCATAAATGGCACACTTTCTACATCAATCCGTGCATGAAGCAGAGATAATCACCGATGTGGATAGCTGAGCAAGGGCGATTAAGGCTATAATCTGCCCTTACTAAGATTTAGGGGATATACCTTTGCAATTTACCGATTTTTCTCTGGACCAGCGTCTGCTTCAAAGCATAAAACATATGGGGATCACAGAACCCACCGCCATCCAGGAACAAGCACTGCCTATCGCATTGGCAGGTAAAGATTTAATGGCGTCATCAAAAACGGGCTCAGGTAAAACCTTAGCGTTTTTGTTACCCGCATTGCAAAGAGTCATTTCTACCCGCTCACTGTCGAAACGTGATCCTAGAGTCTTGATTTTATTACCGACTCGCGAACTAGCACATCAGGTTTATAGTCAGCTTCGCCTCCTTGTCGCCAACACCCAATACAAGGCCATCAGCGTACTGGGCGGTGAAAACTTTAATGACCAAGCCAAAGCCTTAGCGAAAGAACCGCATTTTATTGTCGCGACTCCAGGCCGTATCGCCGATCATTTAGAACAGAAGCATCTTTTTCTCAATGGCTTAGAGTTATTAGTCCTCGATGAAGCCGACCGCATGTTAGATTTAGGCTTTGCCCCGCAGTTAAAAGCCATCAACGATGCAGCCGATCATAAACGCCGTCAAACTCTGATGTTTTCTGCCACGTTAGATCACGACGAAATCAATGATATCGCAGCAACATTACTAAAAAATCCAGCGCACGTGGCGATTGGCGCGGCTCACTCTGAGCATAACGATATTCATCAACGTATCTTTTTATGTGACCACTTAGACCATAAAGAAGCGTTATTAGCCCGTTTGCTCAAAGATGAAACCCATAAACAAGTGATTATTTTTACCGCGACGCGTCCAGATACTGAGCGCTTAGCCGCTAAATTAACCACGCAAGGTTTTGCAACCGCCGCACTCAGCGGTGATTTAAAGCAGGCCGCACGAAACCAAATCATGGACCAATTTGCCCGTGGCCAACAACAAGTACTAGTGACAACCGATGTCGCCTCTCGCGGCCTGGATTTGCTCAATGTGTCCTTGGTCGTTAACTTCGACATGCCTAAATTTGCCGAAGAATACGTGCATCGTATCGGCCGTACTGGTCGTGCAGGCGCAAAAGGTGATGCGATATCGCTCGTCGGGCCAAAAGATTGGGACAACTTTAAGAAAGTCCAAGTCTTCCTCAGAAAAACCTTTGAGATCAGCACAATTCCAGGCCTAGAAGCTAAATTTAGTGGTCTAAAAAGCAAAGCTAAACAAACGCCAGTAAAACGTGTTGCTAAAGCGGAGCTTGCTAAAGGTAAGAGCAAAAGAACCAAAGCAACCACACCAGCACCGTCGCGGGATAAGCGTTTCATCACGGGCGTGGATGTCGGCGATGCTCCTATGCGTAGAAAACCTGCTGCGGCACAATTACTGCAAGATAATGATACTGAAGAAGTTTAAAACTAATTTATGCATAAAGGCCGGTGGATTTAACATCAGATATTATCTCTGATACAAATCACATAGGCATGATCTAATACTGGAAATTGACATACTAAAATTATCAGTCTGTCGCCAAGCGAATCAAAAGCGCATGGTAAACACTGATCCTCATGTCATTTCCAGCTACAATAGCGCTATTATCGATATTTTGAAGGTGTAACATGAGAGTTTGTGGTGTTGAATTAAAAGGTGGCGAAGCCATTATCAGTTTATTGAGCTATGAAGGTGAAACCTTCAATGTGCCAGAATGCCGTAAGGTGTCTTTCACCGTTTCCCAATCTGCTACCACAGAAGCTATTCGTGAGTTTCACTTCGCTTTTCATAAGCTTATGCAAGATTATCGCGTTGATGAAGTTGTCATCATAGAACGTGAGCAAAAAGGTAAACTCGCGGGTTCAGCGACAAGCTTTAAACTTGAAGCAGCCATTCAATTAGGGGAATTACCTGTCAGTCTATTGTCTCCTGTCACTATCAAAGAGCAAAACAAGCGCAATCCACCCCAAGTTGATTTCGATAGTTTAGATCTTAAAAAAGTACAGCAGTTAGCTTTCGAAGCCGCTTATGCCCATCAAAATCGCCGAATTTTTGGCAAAGTATAAGTAATGTGATGAACTCAGGCTCCGAAGTCATTCGGAGCTAAATCCTCTATGAATCCATTAAAGTACTTAAACGGTTACAGCCTTGATATTCAACAGCAGGTACAGCAACATCTCGATGCTGGCACATTACCCAAGCTATTGCTGAAACGTCATCCTGTCATACATAGCGTTCGTAGCGATAAAGCGCTGTACGACTATACTCAGACGATTAAAAATCAATTTTTACGCCAGTCCTCCCCGCTCTCAAAAGTGATATTTGATGACAAAATTAATATTAGCCATCATGCACTTGGCTTGCATTCTTACGTAGCACGAGTTCAAGGCAATAAAATCAAAGCGAAGAACGAAATTCGCATTTCTTCGCGTTTAAAGCGTGTGCCAGAACCTTTGTTGCGTATGGTCGTAGTACATGAATTAGCCCATTTAAAAGAAAAAGATCACAACAAAGCTTTCTATAATTTGTGTACCCACATGGAGCCGGATTATCACCAGTTTGAATTTGATTTGCGCTTATTATTGACTTGCATCGACGCTAACATATCCCCTTATTCTACAGATAAAGTCGATACCTAACCTTCGTATATTTTTCGCCCAAAACTTGACTGATAATAGTTTTCATTTAGAATGCTGAAGTATCTCACGCAGGAGAACTCAGTAATGACAATGACGAAACAGAATATCGATAAACTTTTGAGCAAATGGTGTAAAAAACAAGCTAAAAAGTTACTCAAAACACAGGCGAAATCTGTTTCAAGTTCAGGAAAAGTGATTCCATCCTTATCTCGTCTGAACACCCTGACTGATAAATCTTTGACGAATAAAAAGGCTCAACGAAAGCACCTCACCCAATTACTCTCTAAGCATATTGCTCTGCAAGAATTTGCCCATAACAATAAATCAACACTCAAAAAACAATTAAAACTCGCGAAAGCTAAGTTTATTGCCGCAAATGATGCGACATTTTCATCGACTATTATTACTCGACTTTCTCCTTTACCCACGGAACACAGCTTTGCATTACGTCCCTTTAAAAAATCACCCTGTGGTGGCTGTCCCGCATTAAAAGGTAAATTGTGCAAGTGCGCATTAAAAGTGATGCAAAGGCGCCACGCAAGCTGATAGGCACGATTTAGCACTGCATATTTGGTTCTCTGTTCAGTCCTTAATAAAAAACGTTATAAGCTCTTCAGCCGCACAATTTTCCTCTTCACAACCTTTTGAATGACTCGCTATAACACTTCTAACTGAAGATCCTATCTATTTTATCCCCTTATGTTTTATCGCCACGACTTCGAGTCGAACAAATTTTAAGCTTTTATACAACTCGAACAGTACTCGTGATAGCAGGAAAATGTCTACCACAATAAGCATTTTGGAAACAAAAATGCCGATGAAACTTTCATTTCATCGGCATTGATAAACTCTTCTAGAAAGCCAGTGCTATTGTTTATTCAAACTTTGATACTATAAATTCTATTAGCTTAGGTTTGGCTAACCTAAGTTCATTATAGCTTCACGACTCTTCACCATATTAGTGAATGTGCGTAAATCTTGATTCGCTAACTTGCTCGACATAGGAATATCGGCTTTCAACGGATCAACAGGTTTACCATTGATATGGAATTCATAATGCAAATGCGGGCCAGTCGAACGACCTGTATTACCAGATAAAGCAATCACTTGACCGCGAGTTACACGTTGACCTTTACGCACTAACGCCTTAGACAAATGTAGGTAACGGGTACGGTACTTACCACCATGTTCAATCACAATATACTTACCAGCAAACTGATGGTCCGTCACTAAACTGACAATTCCATCACCAGGTGCAACAACTTTAGTCCCGATCGGCACAGAAAAATCTGTTCCATTATGGGGAGAAATACGCCCTGTGATTGGGTGTTTGCGATGGCTGTTAAAACGTGAACTCATACGCGGTTGTTTAGCTAACGGATAACGTTGGAATGCCCGAACTAAACTCTGACCTTTAGCATCATAATAACTACCATCAGAATATTGATATGCACTAATTTCAGAACGACCACTTTTAATACTGACGCCTAAAATTTGGCTACTTCCCGTCGGTTCACCTTCAACATATTGATCATTTACCAAAACTGAGAATTTGTCGCCAGCTCGTAAATCACGGGCAAAATTCAATTTTTCTTTGAGTAAATCTTCAATTCGCTGAATATCTGCAGCGGCTAAGCCCATTTTTTGGGCTGAAACGTAGAAAGAACCTTTAATATCGCCAGTCAAAATTCGATTTTGCCAAACACCTTCAACGTTCACTTCTTCAACATTAAAACTACCGTCTTCATAACGCGTAAAAACCACTTGGCGGGCAGCGTTAAAATAAAGTTCTAATTTTTGTAACTGACCTTCACTATCAAGCCAAAATTGCATTCTGTTACCAGGTAACAAGGTATCAAGTGCCAAAATGTTTAAATCAGCTTCTAAAACCTTATACATAGTCTGCTGATCAACACCCGCCTTGGAAAATAACCCACTTAAGGTATCACCGGAAACGATAATTCGCTCAAACTGGGGAGCATTATTAATGAGTGCAGCTTGATCTAGGACTTCAGGTTCAGAAACTTGAGGGAGAATATTTTCAATATCGAGAACAACAGGGATACGCTGAGCAGTTGGCGTAACATGGTTATTATTCGGCATCAACATCGCAGCACCCATCAACAAACTACCCATTAATAGAATGTTCTTTTGGGTCGATGATAAGTTCTGCAAACGGGTTTGCGATAAGTTGATAAAGTTGGGTTTGCCTGTTTGCAACGCTTTTCACCTTTCGTTAACTTTGCGTTCTATTTTTGACCAGTCCCTTTGAGGGAAGCCCGAATTTTTTCCAACTTATATCAAAAAACCGATTATGACAAACGCTATTTCACTCTTTTGTTGTACCATTAATGAAAAACATGCGCTAGTTGGCATTTCCAACTCACTTTGTGTGTATTATCCGAATGTTAAACACACAGGAGATACAATAAATAACACTTATAAAACAATTTGTTATTTATCGCACTCTGTGAGAATGAGCAACTAAGGCAAAACTATCGTCATTTCGCTCCCATGTGAGGTTTTATTGATGTCGATGCGGGTATTTATCTGCTCTTTCATTTCCGACACGTGCGAGATCACCCCTATCATGCGGCCAGAGGATTGCAAATCCATCAGGGTCCGAATGGCCAGTTCTAAAGAATCTTGATCTAAACTGCCAAAGCCTTCATCGATAAATAAAGTATCGAGTTTAATACCACCTGCATAGGCTTGCACGACATCAGATAGGCCTAACGCCATAGATAATGCTGCCATAAAACTTTCACCACCGCTTAAGGTGGCCACAGGACGCACTTTGGAGGTATAAGCATCTTCTACTTCTAATTCGAGCCCAGAAGCTTTGTTGCCCTTGGCCCTATCTTCCTTACGTAGTAAACGATAACGCCCTTTGCTCATTAGGTGTAGCCTGTGGCTTGCCTCTAACAACACATCGTCAAGCAGTACGCTTAACACAAAACGTTGCAGACTGATCTTATTACCTGTATTTCCATTAGCGACATCTGCAAGGGTGCCGATAACCGCATATTCATCTTCCAAAACCTTAGCTTTTGCATCGGCAATACTCAGCTGGGTTTGGGTTTGCATCAGTAATACTGTGCGCGTGTGAAGCAACTGCCATGCCTGCTCTGCTGCGTGTAATGCTTGCTGCGCGAACTCAAGCTCAGCAGCCAGCTTAATGCTATCAGGTGGCACTTTATCTTTAAGCTTAAGCGCTAACTGCTCGCACTGTGCCTTGGTCAAAGCACTGCGCTGTTGGTAAGCCTCAATCTCGCTGGCTAATGCACGCTGTTGTTCTTCATCCAGCATGGCCTCAAATAAGGCCTGTTGATCGGCAAAACCTGCTGCGACTAATTGCTGATTGAGTTGCTGCTGTGCACGCGTTTGCTGGGCTAATGCCGCCTCAGCAGCATTTTCAGCACCATTAAGTGCCGCTTTAGCCGCAACAAAAGATTGGCCAGTCTGTTGTTGGAGATCCCTAACACTAGTGATCTGTTGCTTAATTTGGCTGATACTTTGCTGATTTTGCGCGATTGCTGCAGTTAAGGCCTCAAGCGTTGCAAGCGCAGATGGAACACTTTGCTGCATGTGCGCTAACTGCCCCTGCAATAGATCCACTTTAGATTGCAGTGCACTGTCGTGTGTTTGTCCTTGCTCTAGCTTTTGTTGTAGATGCGTTTCCTGTGCGTGCAACAATGCAATCTCTTGCTGTAACAGCTGTAACTGCTGATGGGCTTGCTCCGCTTGAGTGAGTGAGAAAGCGTATTGCGACAAGGTATGTGTATGTTCGTCTAAAGGAATATCAACCGCAGTGCCCAATTGGACCGCGAGATCTTGTGCTTGCTGTTGCAAGGTTTCTAACTGCGTTTGTAGCCCACGATATTCCGCTCTGGCTTTGCTCAGGATTTCTTGAGCATTCGTTTCAGCCTCAAGTGCTAATTGCAGCGCTTCATCACTTGGGAGTGGATCTTGGCTTTGTGCTGGCTGTGGATGTGTTTGGCTGCCACAAACAGGGCAAGGTTCATCTTGCTGTAATTGCCGCGCTAAAATAGCGGCCTGTCCTTGATGCCAAGTCAACAATAAGGCTTTATATGTAACCTGTGCTTGCTGATGCTGAGCACTGAGTTGTCGCCCTTTGACTTTAGCCTCAACAAGTTTTGCCTGTGTCGACGATACCCTTGCCGCCACTTGTTGCCATTGCTGATAGGTAGACAATAACTGCTGTTGCTGCTGATGCGCTTGTTGCAATGAGAGGCGAGTTTCGCTGTTGGCCTGTAGTTGCGGCAGAGCGGATTCCAATTCACGGCGTTTTTGGACTGCGGTGGTTAACTCATTTTTGCTGTTCTGAAGTTGTATTTTCGCGCTAATGAGCTGCGCTTGCTCTTGTTCAAGGGTTTTATTAAGCCTATCCAATTCCCTGAGCTGCGGCCCTAAGGCATTCAGTTGCTGTTTGACCTGTTCCTGTTCGAGTAACGACGCTTCCAACACGGGCAAATCAGCGGCCTTAAGCTCTGCGTTATCGAAGGCTTGTTTAGCATTGATTAATGCTGTTTTCGCATGTTCAAGGGAAAGACTTGCCGCCTTGGCTTCCTGCTCACGGGCCACAAACACCTCAAGCATGGGTGCCAAGTGCTGCGCCTGTTTAGCCAAATTCAGTTTGTAGGTTTGCGCAGCCATGTTTTCTTGCTGTGCATCAAGCGCAGCAACCGTTTGAGTTAAGGCATCAAACTGCACAAATTCGGCCAATAAATGCTGGGCGGCATCGCTGGTTTTTATCACCCATTGTTGCTGCTGTAATGCATGTTCTTTCGCACTTTGGGCTGTTTCAAGTTCTGGCGTAAGCTTGGCTAATTCACAGCTAAGCTCGTCATCGGATGCTAAACCCGCACTTTGTAAAATGCCATCACGGCGGCTGCGTTGATCTTTCACTAAGGCGCGGATATCTGCAGCCTTACTTTTTAAGGAATCTTCAATACGTCGGTATATATGCGTTTGAAATAGCTGACTAAATATCAGTTCTCTTGCTTTGGAGTCTGCCATTAACAATTCGCGAAATTTCCCCTGCGGCAACACCATCACTTGGCGAAACTGCTCCACATCGAGGCCAGTTAAGGCTTCAATCTCAGCGGTTGCCTCAGAGACTTTGCTCGCTACAAGCAAACTTTCATTACCCGCGGCGTCTATCTTATATAACTGTGCTTCGGGCTTCTGCACCGTTGAGCCGTCACCGCTTTTTTTAACCCTGTCTTGTTCTGGCACACGGCGAATACGATAACTGCTATTACCCAACTGAAAACTAAAAGTGACTTCTGTTAGCAGACTATCATCGGCCATATCGCAGCGCATCTGGCTGCCTTCACGCTCATTACCAGTGGTTTTGCCATAGAGGGCAAAGCAAATACCATCGAGCAAGGTCGTCTTACCCGCACCAGTGGGTCCATTAATCAAAAACAACGGATTAGTCCCTAAGGCCGTAAAATCAAGTTCTTGAGTCGATGCAAAGGGGCCAAAGGCTGACATGGAAAGGCTAAGTGGTCTCATGCTTGGCGCTCCTCATTGTGTAGCTTAGTCAGGAGTTCATCCATCACGGCTTGCTGTGCTTGTGTTAATGACTCGCCGGACACTTGAGAGAAAAAGTCACGGAACATGTCCATCTCGCCTTTTTTGATATGATCTCGGCTCAAGGTGACTTGTTGCTGCCCCGCCATCAGACCAGTCCGCTCTAAATGCAGCACATTAGGGTAAACGGCTCTCAATTTTCCCATAGCATCTAAAATGGCATGTTTATCAAGAAGTCTGACCATAAGGTAGTCCTCACGCTTGATATCCGTTTTACCTTGGGCGAGTAATGTGGCTAACTCCCCTTCTAAGATGCGGACATCGCGTATTGACGTTAATGGCAATAAACTAATTTTAATCGGCGTTTGCGCGCTAAGTTCGACTAAGGTCACCGACTTATGTTGATGTTGTTCGCTAAAGGAATACTTCAAAATCGATCCTGAGTAGCGCACATGCTCTGCACCTTTGTATTGCGGTCCGTGCAAATGCCCAAGGGCGACATAATCAAACTCAGTAAATAGCGTTGGCGATATTTTATCAGCGCCACCAATGCTCAGTGGTCGCTCAGATTCTGACTCGCTACCACCATCCAAAAAACAATGGCTTATCACCACTTTCGGCAAACCTTGGCTATCGTGCTGGCGTACTTGTTCAAGCAATAGCGTCATTGCGGCCTCATGGCTTGCCGCCTCACACTCAAAAACTTGGCGCACTGTGGCAGGTTCGGCATAGGGCAAGGCATAAAACACCGCATCACCGCTTGAACTCGACAAAGTAATGGGATAAATATCAGCACTCAAAGGGCCAATAATATGTAACCCACTTGCCGCCATTTGTTTTGCTGCAAAACCTAAGCGCTCGTGACCATCGTGGTTACCTGCAATTATAATGACTTGCAGGCCTAAATCATGCACTAAGCGGTTAAGCACATCATCTAACAGCGCAACCGCATTCGCAGGCGGAATCGATCTGTCATAAATATCCCCCGCCACAATCACGGCATCCACCTTGTGTTCATCCGCTAGAGCAATAATTTGCTCGAGCACAAAGGCTTGATCATCCAGTAGTGATTGATTGTGTAATTGACGACCTATGTGCCAGTCCGAGGTGTGGATAAATTTCATAATCGCTCTTTTAAAGAAGTGGTGGCGCTAAACCCGAGCGCACATGCCGCCCGTCGATGCAAAATAAGACTGGCAAGATAGACACTGCACTTAAATCAATCGGATTAAATATGTACACAATATTTAAAATACACACCAAAACAATAAGAAGCCTAAAAAGTGTATTAAAAATGACAGGTAATACTATTCAAAAAACTTGAAAGAGTACACCTAACTCAAAGTAGGATGAGACGTTTTAAGTCGTCATTTGGCGGATCTTTTGGGTGATATCCACCTCGGCTTAACTTTTGAGCCAAGATGGACGCCACTAAGATACACTCATGCGCAGCTTAAAGAGCGTCTATTGATGAGTGAGTTTTATAAAATGCTAAATATCAAAGAGTTTACGAAAATAAATTATATTGGCTCGCCAAAAGTTTAAAACTCATAGCAAGGGACATAGTCACCACCAATGGCTTGATAATCTTTGTTCCTTTAGTGACCACGAGACGAGAACCCAAGGTTGCGCCAATCGCTTGCCCTGCCAGCATGACTAATCCTAATAACCAAATCACTTTTCCGCCCAAGGCAAAGAAGATCAGCGAAGCAATGTTAGTGGAGAAATTAAGTAGTTTTGCGTGGGCAGTTGCCTTCGCCAAACCAAACCCCGCTAGCGATACAAAGGCCAGCGCAAAAAAACTCCCAGTGCCAGGGCCAAAAAAGCCATCGTATAATCCCACGCCCAATGCTGCAGTAAAGGCAAATGCGGTAGGAGTCAGCACTTGATGTTTATCATCTTCAGAAATCTTTTTCGAAAATAAAAAGTAACAACCAATAGCCAAAATCAAAAAAGGTAACATCAACTCCAGCACTTCAGTATCGACGAGTTGAACTAGAATCGTACCCAATGCCGCACCGATAAATGCACAAATCAAAGCTAACTTAACGGATTTAAGATCAACCAGCCCTTTACGGACAAAGTACAAACTCGCAAAAAAACTGCCGCCACAGGCCTGCAGCTTATTTGTCCCTAAGGCAACCGCAGGCGGCAAGCCTGCCCACATAAGTGCAGGAATGGTCAGCAAGCCTCCGCCACCGGCGATTGAGTCAATAAAACCAGCCACCATAGCGACGGCAAAAAGTATCGCTGCGATTTGTAGAGTCAGTTCAAATTCCATGATGATTTATTATTCTTCTGATAAAAAAGAGAGTGATTGCCGAACATTAGACTGCGTTTGCCAAATAAACGCAAAGGAGTTATTGTCGCCACAGCGTGAGATAAACTCACACAAAATCCCGAGTCCTGTTCTGATTTTCCAGCAGTAGGAAATAAAATGTTTACCGAACTACCGCCCCTCAATTCTCTCCGTGCCTTCGAAGCCGCAGCACGTTTACAGAGCATGACATTAGCCAGCAAGGAGTTGCATGTCACCCATGGCGCAGTCAGCAAACAAATCAGAGTATTGGAGGATTATTTAGGTTTTGAGCTCTTTGTACGCTTACACAAAAAAGTCGGTTTAACCGATGAAGCCAAACGCTATTTACCCCATGTTCAAGCCGCTCTGCAAACATTATCTAGTGCTACCAGTGACTTGCGCCGTCAACCCACTAAGCCGCAAACCTTAGCCATCAATGTGCTGCCAAGCTTAACCATCAATTGGCTCATTCCAAGAATGGAGCAGTTTAAATCCCGCCATCCACACTTGTATGTCGACTTATCCATTGGCGACTTTGCCGTGGATTTTAGCCAAGGTCGTTATGATATTGCGATCCGTAGTAGCACAGTCATCCCTAAGGGCGCGAATTATATCAAACTGATGGATGAGGATTTATGCTTAGTTTGCGCGCCTTCACTAGCGCCTAAACTGCAAAATATCGAGGACATTAATCACGTCACGTTACTGAAACACACCACAAGACCCGAACTTTGGGAGTATTGGGCGGAAAAGGTGGGTTTAACACTCACCCAAGCACAAACCTTTGGTGTCGAGCATTTTTATATGTTGAGTCAAGCGGCTGCGAGTGGCATGGGTGCAGCACTTATTCCGCGATTCTTCATCGAAGAACAACTGGCAAATGGCAGCTTAGTCATCCCCTTCGACGCCCCCTTTACCAGTCCCTATCGATATTATTTACTCACCCCCAAATCCCCAAGCCTGCCGTTAAAAGCTCAAGCTTTTATCGACTGGTTATTAGAGATTTTTGCGCCCTATCGTCATTAATCTGCATTAAGCATATCTCAGTTCAAGCGAGGCACAATAACGCTATAAGTGCCAAACGAGGCTATTGAGATCACTAACGGAGCGCAGAAAAACATCAATAAAAAACCACCCAAAAGGTGGTTTATTAGATTCAAGGCTTAAAGCGCATCAGAATTAGTGATTGCAATGCTCACCGTGAACATGGTCATCATCGTCCATAAACTCATCGTCACCGTCTTGATGTTGCATTACACCCCAACCGTCGGTCATGCCGCCGAATTCGGCAGCAAAATCATTTAGCATGACTTCTTGTTCAACCAATGTATCGTACTCAGGCACCATATTGAGACAAACAATGATTTCCCACTTACCAAGCTCATCATTCAGATTCAGCTCAAGCTCACCTTCCAAGTCAGAATTTGTTAATTCTTCTAACGCAGTTTCAGCATCACGTTGGTCATCAAAAACCAAAAAGAAATCAACATCTAACTCTTTAGTTAAATCGATTCCCGCTTCAGCCATTGCGGCCAGCATTTTACCATTGTCATCATCTGGAAATTGCATTTCTTGCTCCACTGTTTCAGGCTTATTCTGCCGCAATGATTTGAACTGATTCACCATTAAAGCTGACGATGTCGCCCGCGATAATTTTTTTACGTTTACGAGTTTCAACTTCACCGTTCACAGTGACTTGACCTTCGTCGATAAAATGTTTGGCTTCACCACCTGCATTGCTCATGCCTTGCACTTTTAATACTTTGTACAATTCAATGAAATCTTCGCCAGAATGCAAAGCCAATTGATTAATTTGCGCCACTTAATACACGCCTTCTAAAAATAAACCTGCGACATTATACCAGCACAGTACAAAATTCGCTGAAGATAATTTGGCTAGAGACGTCTTTCATCGGCGAGTAGGCCAAAGGCTGATTCATCGAGCCAGTTTTCACCTATTTTGAATTGCTGCCTGAGTAAACCTTCAAGCCGAAAACCACACTTTTCGAGAACTCGTGCCGATGCGTGATTATCTTTAGCACAATGACCGACAAATTTATGTACATTAAAACTTAAACAAGCCCAATCAATGACCGCCATTAAGCTCTCAGTCGCATAACCTTTACCATGGCCCTCTACCGCCAGTAAATAACCCACTTCGGCACGCTGTTCCTCGAAACTTTGACAATAGAGGCCCGTTAAACCGATAAACTGCCCAGTATCAACTGTCTCAATCACTAAGGTCAGCCAATCGCCAGAACCGTAGAACCAAGTATCAGAACGCTGCTGAAACTTACTGCGGATCACCTCTTGCGACTCTGGAACGCGTACAAAACGATTAATCTCAGGATCATTATGCAGTGCATAAAAATGTTCCCAATCACTATCTTGTAAGCTCCTGAGTTTCAATCTATCAGTGTAGAGTTCCAGCATAGTGACTCCGTGATGAGCATATAAAACAAAACGGCAGCAAACGCTGCCGTATCAAACAAGCTGTATTAGATAAGCGGCAAAACTTACGCGCGGCTGGTCACTTCAAGTAAATGAAAGCCAAATTGCGTTTTCACGGGTCCTTGTACTTCATTTAATGGTGCACTAAAAACCACTTCATCAAACTCTCTGACCATCATGCCAGGACCAAATGACCCCAATTCGCCGCCTTGGGCACCTGATGGGCAAGAAGAGTGCGCGCGAGCAATTTGAGCAAAATCTGCGCCTTCCATTATTTGCTGTTTCAGCGCTTGACACTGCTCTTCACTGCTGACTAACAAATGTCTTGCTGTTGCCTGGACCATAGTAAAACTCCTGTAAGGATCATGAGACATTTGCCCCAAATATCATTGAGTTCCCACTAAAACATTCGTTTTAACAGGTTTTGAATCAACAGTATAAAAACTTTCTGTTGAATAAAAAAGTCTTAAAATGCCGTCACTGACAACAAAGTCAAGTAACGGCACCTTACACGGCTAAGCTTGTTTCGACGCAATCCAACGATCGATCTTGTTTTCCATGACCGCCATGGGTAATGAACCTGAGGTGAGGATTTGATCGTGGAATGCTTTTAAATCAAATTTATCACCCAAGGCTTTTTCTGCGCGGGCACGCAGTGCCAAAATCTTCAACTGACCGACCTTGTAAGACAAAGCTTGACCAGGGATCGCCATATAGCGCTCCACTTCAGCGACTATGTCACTCTCAGCCATAGGCGAGTTGTCTTTCATGTACTGAATCGCCTGTTCACGACTCCAACCTTTAGAATGAAGGCCAGTATCAACCACTAAGCGCATTGCACGCAGCATTTCATCGGAAAGCTTACCAAAATACTGGTAAGGATCGGTAAATAGCCCCATCTCAATACCTAAGTATTCAGCATAAAGTGCCCAACCTTCCTCGAAAGCGGTATAACCGCTAAAACGCTGAAACTCAGGCACACCGGTCAGCTCTTGTTTGATCGCGATTTGGAAGTGATGCCCAGGAGCGGCCTCGTGCAAAGATAAAGTCGTCATCCCCCACTTAGGCTGTGCTTTGAGGTTATAAGTGTTGATATAAAACACCCCTGGACGGCTGCCATCCACCGCTGGCGCTTCATAAGAGGCTCCCGCTGCTGATTGTTCTCTAAAACTTTCAACCGGCTTAACCACGTAATCAGCCTTTGGCATCACATTAAAGTAGTTAGGTAAGACATGATTGATTTTATCTTTCAACACCATATAACCATCAATCAAACCTTGGCGATCGCTATAGAAATACTGCGGCTCTGAAGATAAAGACGCAAAAAACGCCTTCAAATCGCCCTTAAAACCGACCTGCTCACGCACCTTATCCATCTCAGATAAAATTCGCGCCACTTCACTTAAACCAATTTGATGAATTTCATCCACAGACATAGTGGTGGTCGTATGTGAGTTCGCCAGATGCTGATACCAAGCTTTACCGTTAGGCAAACCTGACCAACCATCAGTCGCCCGCGATTTAGGTAAATAGGTTTGCTTAAAGTAATCGCGTAAGTTCGTTAACGCTGGCACGATACGCTCGGCTATCATAGCTTGATAACGGGTGGTCAATTCCGCTTTATCTTGCTCTGAAAAACTTTCGGGAAAATGCTGGATTGGCGAGTAAAAAATGCTCTGAGTCGCATCTGTCGTTAACATAGCATCTAACTGAGGAATAATGCGCTCTACCAACACTCGAGGTAGTACCACTTTACTTTCAATGCCTTGATTCATACGATTTTCAGCAAGTGCGACCCACTTGATGAAACCATCGACTCTCTGTTCCCAATTACGGTAATCTTGGACAGTCTTAAAAGGTTGTGCACTTTCGCCACTTCCCAGCTGCACCATAGTAATGACAGTGCTATAGAACTGGCTTATCGGCATAAAGCGTGAAGGGAAAGTTTCGTCCACTAACGCCATATCACGGTCATAGACGAACAGGTCATAACTCAACTGTAAATCCGCAGGCAGTTGCTTTGGATCTATCGCACGCACCTGAGCTAAATAGTGAGTGTTAAGATCATGACGAGCCTTAAGGTAATCCTCAGTTAAATCTCCGCCGAAATCGGCGTTATAGTCATTAACGCCGACAAAAGTGGCGTAGATGGGCTCAAGCTTTAGGTAATCTTTAAAATAAGCATCCACAAGCGCTAAATAACGCTGCTCGGCCGTTTGTGTTTCGCCCTGCACTGCTGTCATATTAGCCGAGCTATTTTCTTGAACTGCAGTGACTTCAGGTTTAGAACAACCTTGAAGGGTGAAGATTAACGCTATCGAACCTGCCAATAAACCCAATTTCATTTTAATATTTCTCCTTTTTGGCCCGCTATTGCAGAACTGTTTCTATACTTAGTTCAAGGTCTGCTATCGGAGTTAATCTATGATCTACTCGTTCCGCAACTCAGGTTTCAGGGATCCAGAAACTGGAGTCTATAACCAAACCTATTTCATGGAAGTATTCAACCGAGAATGGCATCGTCACATGAGAGACCACCAAAGCTTGGCACTATTGTATCTGTGCCCTCACATTCATGAAACCGTCAAACAACCCCATTTACTCGAATTCTTTACTAAACAAGTGCAAGAAGCGCTATTAAGAGCAACAGATATGATTGCTAGGCTAGATCACAATCACTTTGCGTTGGGTTTGTTCAATATAGATGAGGTGGGGACGGAAGTAGTGTTAAAACGAATAGAACAACAAATATCTGACTTTAATCAAGATTTTGGTAAACATCATAAACTGACAATCGACTATAAACTGGCTGCCTGTATTTGCCTACCTACACAGGAAAGTAAAATAGAGTCACTCTTCAGTAATGTCAGCCAACTTTCACAACAACTTGAAAAAAATCATGATCAATCCCAAGCCTTAATCCGCTTACAGTAAATAGGCTTATTGATACCAAAGAAAAAGCCCCTTGCGGGGCTTTTCGATTTAAACACTAAACTGCGAAGTAATTACAGTGTGACATTATGCATACGTGCTTTCTCTTTAATATAAGAGATATAGCTATTTGCACTCTTCTGTGTCTTCTTATCATTAGCAGCTAACACTGCACGGTTATAAGCCGACTTATACTGTTTCAAACTTAAATGAGCCAAAGCTAATTCGAAGTTTGCTTCACCAGGATGATCAATACCCATTGATATGGCTTTTTCAAGCACAGGGATCGCAGCTGTATATTGTTCATTCAAGTTTAATAAGCGACCTTGTTTCAAGTAAGTCTTGCCATCGTTGGTGATGGCTGCAGCTTTACCGTAATACTCAGCAGCTTGCTTAAACTCTTTCGCATTTTGATAGAAACCCGCCAAAATCTCTAAAGACTTAGCGTCCTCAGCGATCATGCCTGATTTCATATGTTTCTGATAAATTTTAGCGGCTTGATAAGGAGCACCTTTTTGTGCCATTAACTGCGCTAAACGCGTAATGTTGCCCGCGCTATCTAAGAAACCATTTCTATAAGCCAAATCGTAAGTTGCAAGAGACTTGTCATAGTCTTCAACCATCAAATAAAACTGTGCTAATTGAACCCACAATCTGCCATCATCCGGGAATAAAGGCACCATGACTTCTAACACGCCAACAGCTTTCTTGTACTTCTTCTGATTGAAGTAAGCTGTCAGTTTCATTTGATACAGACCTTTGTCAGGAGCTTCAGCTAATGAAAGACCTTTGTCGGCCACTTCAATCACTTTATCCCACTGTTTAAGTTCTGAATGCGCAATACCAATACGGCGATACATTTGAGAATCGGATTTACAAGTAAATTCCATCCACTTGTAATAATAAGGAATCGCTTCCTTAAACTTTTTCTCTTGTAATAGCAAATCAGCATAAAGACGCATAGTTGCAGCATGATCTGTACCACCTAAAATATCAGCTTCAACAGCTTGTTTTAGGTACTTGATCGCGGTATCCATTTTGCCTTTCTCGGCATAAAAGTTACCCAACATACGTGCAACATAGGCTTTATCGAAGTCGTTCTTGGCATTTGCCTCTAGCAAAATAGCAATAGCTTCATCGACCTGACCATTGGTATAAGCTTCAAATGACTTCTGAACTTTCTTCGCCGCACCTTCGCCCACGGCTTTAGATTGACGTTTGTCGATAGCACACTTTTCTTCTGCGACTGCAGATGAAAGAGTTAATGAACCTCCACAAACAGAAAGCAATAATAGAACTGCGATTTTATTAACATTACGCATTATTGGTTGCCTCCTTTATCTAAGGTGAAGTCTAGTTGTACTGTCATACCAGGTTGTTTCAATGGCTTGCCATCAACAATCTTTGGCTTGTACTTCCACTTCTTCAGTGCACGAATAGCTTCTTTATCAAATAAGCGTTTTGGTTCTGCTTGAATAACTTCAACGTCGTCGATACCACCGAGTTCGTTAATGGTAAAACGAAGTTGTACCCAACCTTCTTTACCATCACGCGCCGCAGCAATTGGATACTGAGGTTCGATACGAACGATAGGTGTAGCATCACCATCGCGAGTCATCATATTGCCTAATTTAAAACCGGTACTTGGACCTCCAGCTTCTACACCACCCATATTGAACGACATTGCTGTGTCAATATTGCTCGAAGATTCTGGCGGCGTTGCCTCAGGCTTCTGTGGCTGTTCTGGCGGTGGCGGCGGCTTAGGCACTACCCTTGGCTTATTCTGTGCTTTTGAATCCTGTCTATCCATAGTGATTTCAATTACAGGGGTCTCGGCCGATGTTTCGCCGCGCTGTGCGCCGCCACCGACCAAGAACGCCATAAAAGCGAACAGACCAAAAGTCACAGCAGCACCAATAATGATCGATACTAGTGCTCTTAGCATATTAATCGTTCCCCGCAGATACCGAAATTTTATCTATACCAGCCGCTTTGACTTGGTCTAGAACTTTAACAACTAAGCCGTGCATTGCGTCTTTATCAGCCTGAATCAATACCGCAGCTTCAGGAGCTTCAGCCAGCATGCGCTCAACGTTTGCCGTTACACGTTCGATATCAACCTGACGGTTTTCCATCATGATCACGCCTGTTTTACTGACGCCGATAAAGATGTTAGCCGAAGGCTTTGAAGTCGCTTGCGAAGCTTTTGGTTTGTTATAATCCAAACCAGAAGGTTTCACAAATGACGTTGTTACAATGAAGAAGATCAACATGATAAACACGATGTCGAGCATCGGTGTCATATCAATTTGCGCTTCCTCGTCTACGCTGGAATGCTTTTTACGTGCCATGTTCAATCTCTCTCTAGTGGTGCGGCATGCTGTCTTTTAGCTTTTCTAAACTGATTTTCATTTTTACATCCAGACGAGTACTAAAGAATACTCCCGATAATGCTGCAACCATCCCCGCCATCGTGGGCATAGTCGCCATTGAAATACCAGCCGCCATTAAACGAGCATTACTCGTCCCCTGAACTGCCATCACATCAAACACTGAAATCATACCGGTTACGGTACCTAACAAACCTATCATAGGACAAATAGCTACTAAGGTTTTAATCATCAGCATACGTGCATTCAAATCTTGCTTCGCTTGGGACAGCCAAGCTTCACGGATACGGTGTGCGTACCAAGAGGTTGTTTCCTCTCTAGCATCCCACGCAGATATGATAGCTTTATGTTGCTTTGGTGATATCCAATTAAGATACCAATAACGCTCAAGCATCAATACCCACATGAAGAACAATACAAACGCAACCAACCAAAGGACGTTTCCTCCAGCGGCCATGAAGCCCCTGACGGAATCCCATATGTCCATCAGGTATAGCATCATTAGTTAGCCCTCTTCTCAGCATGTGCTGCAATAATGCCCGCACTTTGCTCTTCCAAAATTTGGGTGATTGATTTGCTACGCGCAACGAGTATTGCATGTAGTAACATCAGTGGCAGAGCCGCAACCAGACCTTGTACTGTAGTAACCAGAGCCATAGAGATACCACCCGCCATCAGTTTAGGATCGCCAGTACCGAACAGTTGGATACTTTGGAAGGTCGCAATCATACCAGTTACTGTACCTAGCAGACCTAACATTGGGCCGATAGCTGCAATGACTTTCAAAATTGAAATTCGAGCTTCTAATGCAGGCGTTTCTTTCAGAATAGCTTCATCCAGCTTCAACTCTAATGTTTCAACATCAACATCTTTGTTTTCATGGTAAACCTTCAAGATACGACCAAGGGCATTGTTACCTGGGTTATCAACATTCTTAGCTTGGCGTTTAACTTTTGCACCGATAGCTGCCAGCACAATGAAACGCTCAACCGCAATTAATAAACCAATAGCAAGTAATATCAGAATAATATAACCAATGGTACCGCCTGACTCGATACGATCTTCCATGCTAGCTTTGTTCGTAAAGATGTTTAACAGTACGCCACGTGCAGGGTCGATATAGAAAGGTGCTGTACCAGAAGCCGTTTCTTCCCATTTTGCAACAGCGCTAACTTGATAGCCTTCAGGTTGTTGAGATAACTGCTGAATTAAACCTAATTCAGGGTTATATACAACGTATTTACCGTCAGCCGTTAAGTTATAAGCACCAATACGATGAATAGTCGTCGTTTTCACGTTACCATCAATTTCGGTAACAGAACCTTCAAACTTAACCACTTTGCCAGATTGCGCCATTTCAAATAGCTGCTCTTGCCAAAATTGTTCTAACTCTTCAATTTTTGGCAATTGCTTACGGGCACCTAAATCAGCGATGAATTTATCGCGATTTGGGAATTGAGCACTGATGTTTGAGCTTGCCAGTTTACCAGCGAAATCACCGGCTTCACCTTTAACTACACCAAACATTTCACCCAAGTCACCTTGAGCCGTTTTTAGATCCTCTTCTAACTGAGCAATTTTACGCTCGTTATCTAAGAACGCTTGGTTTAAATCTTTACCACGTTGCTTTTCAGCAGCTAAAGCATCTTTTTCACGCTTTAATAATGCAGCTTTGTCGCCACGTTCTGCTTGGAATTCTTGCTCACGCTTACTGTTGACTTTACCTTCTGCAGCGCGTTCAACTTTAACTTGTTGCAATAATTGGTCAATTGACTTAGGCGCATCAGCAGCGCTCGCCATACCAGCAGTTAAAGAGAAACTTGCAGCCAACACAGCTGTAGTAATTAACTTCTTCATTATTGTGCAGTCTCCGCAGCAGGAATTGGTAACGCGAATAGATCTAGAGCGCCTTGTTTACGGGCAATGCGGATACCTTTGGTCAGTTCACGCAAATAGCTGTCATCTAACTTATCCCAACCCTTAGATTCTGGGTTGTACATCCAGCCAGTCTTTTGATCTAAACTCTGTGCATAAAGAGCAACACGACCTAAGTTAAAGAAGTCAACCAACACTTCTTTACCATCTAGGTTTAACTTACCTTGGTTAACGGCAACAGCACTACCGTATTCACGCTCAATACTATAAGCATCAAGAATTAGACGGTATTTTTCTGCTAGTGTGACTTCGGCAGTATTAAGAAGTTTTTTCAGTTCATTAACACGATTAGTGCGTATTTCAGAATTAAAAGGTAAATCTAATTGAACAAACTGTTCTAATGACTCAACCATTTTAAACATTAATGGCACAACACCTTGGCGAAGTTTATCAACACCATTGATGTCACCCTGCACTGAATCCATTGTCTTTTGTTGATCAGCGACTAAGCTTGCAACGTAATCGTTATATGATTTCAGTGATTCGCGCTCATCTGCGACAGAACCATACTCAAAAAGCATGTCTTGTGCTTGATCGAAATACTTATCAACGTTCTTTTGCGACGCAGCAGCATCAGCATGGATCATACTATCCGCTTTCTGCACGTCGGTAAGAGGATCTGCAACTACTAAGTTGCTGCTCGCTAATGCCAGCACGCCAACAAGTGCAGTAGCGATTTTTGTTCTATTGCTTACCTTGGACATAGTTCCCAACCAATTTGAAGTGAATAAAAAGGTTTAACTTACCAGCAACATAACGACAAGGAATAAATACTTGCCGAAAAAATTTCTGTAAGTTCGTCTTTCTCTTGTGATTCTTAGTTTTTTCTTCCCTTTCCTACGCCCTTACAGGCATAGACCCGCTGGCATCATTTCACAAAATGTTGACCTGTGTCAACATTTCAGACGACTAAAAACTAGTGTAAAGAAGCGTTAATAATGAAATTTTTTACGAAAGGTGTTTTTTTAGGCGGAAATGAATCTTTAGGGTTATTATTATTTGTGTTACAAAATATAAAATCAATTTAAAACCCATAAAATCATAAAGATAGCCAACAACCAACTTTGCGTACCCTCTTTATTAAAATTAACATTTTTTAACATAATGGCGACTCAAGTAGATGTTCTTTACTCATATCCTACTCCTCTCAATAAAAATTTACTTAAGGATTAGGAATGAAACAATATTAAAGAAATCGAAGACCCCGTTTTTTCGGGGAATGTTAATAGTAGAAGAATTTAGAATGGATAATTTAGAGGAAGCTTTCATTAATTTGACTCATCCGAACTGCGGATAAAAGCGAACAAAATCCAATTACAATAAAGTCATCACTCCCTAGCTGTGGCCTTACATCAGTCTGAATATAGCAATTTCAAAACCTATTTAACTGAATTTATCTGCCCAAAGCACTTCCTTAATTCACCAGCGATACCGGCATTCTTAAACTGTTATGAACAACCTTAGCGCCATGAGTCTCTGTTTAACCGCTAATTCAAACCAACTGGCATCGTTTTTAATAACTTAACTAACTTAAACTCAGAATGCTTGGACTTGATGCTGCGTAATCGATTTATGATCAATAAAATTTTTGATTAACAGAAAAATATTTCTCAGATAGTATATCTAAGGCGACGTAGTTGCCTGAGTTTTAGTGAGTTTCATCAAAGGTCCAGTTGCTTATGCCTTCCAGGCTAAAAAGATGAGCATAAAAATCAATCAACTAGAAAAGACAATACTCATTTATAACTGATGTTAACTAACCCGCTAGCAGACAAAACCAAATTAGATACCGTAAATATGAAAAAAGCCCTCTAAAAATCCAGAGGGCTTTATACCAACTAAAACTTAAAACTTAAAACTTAAAACTTAAAACTTAAAACTTAAAACTTAAATCTTACACCCGCATAGTAACGACGACCAATTGGATCATAAGTACTCGCTGCAGTTTCTACACCAGTGCTACTACCTGGCAATCCACTGATAATTGGTGGGGGATCTTGGTCGAATAAGTTATTAATACCAACATAAAACTCGGCCATATCAAATGGGCGATATGCTACATTTAAGTCATGGTAAGTAACAGAACCAACACCAACAGACTCAGGAGCTAAGTCATAGCCAGATAAGAAACCATCATCTAAGAATGACTCACCGATATAAGTTGTATTCCAAGCGATGTTGAAATCACCAATTTCATAGCCCAATGATAAGTAGAACTTATCTTGAGGGGCATCAATTTCCCCATTAAAGTTATCAGGCTCAGCACCTGGCAACGGTATTTCATAACCTTTAATCACATGGGTATATGCTAAACGCGCATTTGTTTGGCCGACTAAACCATAATCTTCTAAATCTTTTGCGTAAGTTATGACATAGTCAATACCAGATGTAACGTAACCACCACTGTTGGTTACAGCAGAGTCAATATACTCTAAAGAACCAGCACTGTTTGGGCCTTCAGGTGCTTGTCGACGGGTAATAAAACTACATAATGCAGCATTACCTCCGTAACATTGGTCCAAAATATACTGGCGGCCAGTACTAACTATAGCGTCTTCGATTTCAATGTCGAAATAATCGATATTAAAATCAAAGTCCTCTAACACTGCAATACCATCTGGTGAATAGGTTACACCAAAGGTCCATGACTTACCTTTTTCAGCGTCTAAATCTGGATTACCACGATTATAACCACTCACACCTTGAATATCTGACTGATTTAAAGTAAATGCTCCATTTGCTGCGATATTCGCCATCACACCAGCATCAGTGCGACATGCTTCAGCTTGCGCACCTGTTGTCGTTGCAGTAACACCCTGACATGGATCTGTCAAGCCAGTTGGAAAAGTTTGGCTTGGTGGTGAATACAACTCACCAATATTTGGAGCCCTCGTTGATAAAGCACGAATAGCCCTAAAACGAAGTTCATCAATAGGTGCCCAGTCAAGAGCAACGTTCCAGCTTTCAGTATTACCAACGGTAGAATAATCTGAGAAACGTACTGCACCACGTAAATTTAACTGCTTAGCCATAAATGCATCAGCAATCAATGGCACATTCACCTCAGTGAAATATTCCATCACATCAAACTCGCCCTCAGTGCTTGGTATAGCATTACCCGCATTTAAGCCAGCTTGTTGTAACGCATCAAATTCACTACGAGCATATTCCTCACGATACTCGGCACCCACCGCAACACCGACGAAACCAGCTGGTAATTCAAAGACATCACCAGAAACACTCATACCTGCAACAGTTTGTGTTGCAAGTGTGTTTAATGAGCTAGGTGCATTCACATAATTAGCCGCTTCTGGTGACACAGTACCAGCACCAAATATATTAATCGGCACACAACCTTGAGCGCGAGCTGTAGCATCACGGCATACTTTATTACCAAACTCATCAGTAACAGCTTCTAGCGCTGATTTAAAATTCAGAACGTTAACTTGGCCTGTACCAGTTTGTCCTTCTTTACTTTGACCGTATGAGAAATAAGTATCTAAAAACCATCCGTCAGTTAATTCGCCATCAATACCTGTCATAATACGGAAAGTATCACGGTCAGCTCTGCTACCACGGTTAGCTATATCAGACATACGGCGAGTAAAAGAGATATCCTTTAAACCATCACCATTTGTATCTGTAGCTAAGTTATAAAGCTCATCAGGTATCACAGAGTTACGTACTAAAGTACGTTCATATTCACCGGGATTAGTCGCACTTTCAATAAATTGTTCAAACTCAACAGGAAGCTGTCCACCAGAGCCTTTAAAAACATCAACCGAAGACAGTGCAAAGGGTTCTAACTGGCTCTGTGTTTGAGTTGATGCATAGGTTCCTTCAAGTGTAGCGTTCCATCCATCTGCAAACTCATACTTACCTGTCGCTGCAAAAAGGTAGCGCTCCGTCGGTACCGCAATTGTACGGATAGCGTTGCGGTTATAGCCATCAGCTTCACGGGTATCTGTTCCATTGGTTGAGAAACCAGAGATAAAGTTACCGTTCTTATCATAAGTATATGGCTTACCACCTGCAACAAAACGGCCTTGTGGTGCAAAACTTGAGTAAAATGGTTGCATCGGCGTAAACATATCTTCAGGCAGACCCGTTACTGCAGCACCTAAAGATATTTGATCGATTGCCGAGCGATCACGATCGCGTGAGTAGACGGCACCTTGGTTAGTGTAAGCACCATGCACCATGATGTTACCTTTACCGTTAGCAGATGATGTACCCATAGTAAATTGAATTTGATCATCTTCGCTATCACCTTCGGCGCTTTGACCTTTTTGAACATCAAATTCAATACCTTCAAATTCTTTTTTATAGATGATGTTAACTACGCCAGCCACAGCGTCTGAACCATAAACGGCTGAAGCGCCGCCCGTCATAATCTCAACACGCTCAATAAATTGAGTTGGAATTGTATTTAAGTCAACAGCAGTATCACCTGGTACACCTGAAACAAAACGACGTCCATTAACTAGAACTAAAGTTCGCTCACTCCCAAGATTACGTAAATCAACAGTGGAAACACCAGAACCTGAGGTTAAAAAGTTAGAGTTAGTACGGCTAAGCGCGGGGGCACCAAATGCTGGATTTTTAAGCAGCAATTCTTGAACGTTAGCAACACTCGAAGTGTCAATCTCATCTGCGCCAATAACCTGCACAGGTGAGAAACCTTGCAAGTCTGTTGAACGAATGCGAGATCCTGTTACTTCAATTTTCTCAATTGTTTTTTCCGCAACAACTGCATCACCTTCTGCTGCAGCAACAGAAAATGTGCTTAGAGCAGCAACAGCTGCACTACCAACTAATGCGTACTTTATTGAATGGCTTAAAAAGCTGTTCTTATACATTGTCAATCTCCCTATATAAGTATGTCTTTATTATAATATTCCCATCGTCATCACACGACGGGCCACACGAAAACGCAACACAACAATCTAAATCAGACCAATAAAATCACATTTAAAACACTTAATCAACAATTGAAACGGAAATAACACAGCAATCGGCGTTTGTGAATAGTTTAAAGCTGATGATTAGCCATAAGCTTTGTCTAGTGTCAAATTGAATAAAAATCATAATGGATTGAAATTTAAGCATTTATTTTATAGTGATGGAGAGTTACCCATTATCAAATTGAAAAACAACTCAAACACAAATACTTGCAAAAAATTAACACTTAAAACCACTTTTAAGTATAAGTGCTCAAAAAACCTGACATTTTATGGCTAAATTTTGTTCAGCAAAAAATGGGGAGATCATTACAACATGGGAATAATTTTCAACAAACAACCTCAATTCTGCTTAAACATGCACTTTTAACCAAAGTGATTTTAATACCGATATTTGACTGGATTTGACTTGTCCTTGATTGCCAATAAGAACAATGACCAAAGACGTCTGTAATATTTAACGTGCACGGGCAGAACTGACGAGTTCTGAAAATGTGTCGAACAGATAACAATAAAAAATTTAATTACCTTCCATTTGAGAAGAACTCGTTATTTAAGGTGACCAAATCATTGAAATAAATGACTTAATCTAAATGACCATTACGCTATTACCAGTTAGTTTTCCATTTTTTCATTCTGATGATAAAAAACCCCAAGTTGCCTCAGGGTTTTTATTATTAAAGCTGGAACAGAATAATGACTCCCGCTAACGAGGATTTAGAACTTCATACTCGCACGAACAAAGAAATAACGACCTAACATTTCATAAGTATATGGATCTGTGTTTGAGTCATTATTACCTGTGTAATAGGGAGGCTCTTTATCGAACAGGTTATTGATACCACCTGATAGGCGAATATTTTGAGTTAAATCATAAGATCCTGATAGATCATGGTATATAACACTCCCTACCGTTGGCGCATAACAACTAGATTCTTTGCCTTTACAAGCAAATGAGTCCATCCCATCAATATAACGAGCTTCATAAGTAAAGCTCCAGTCATCTGCACTAGCAGTGATGTTCATATTACTCTTGAATTTAGCATATGCTCCCGTACCGCCGGTAATGTAACCACGATAATCCACAGCAACACCATCAGGATCGAATTCTTCATATTCGGTCAGAATTGATGTATCCCAACCTGCTTTCCAATCCAATCCCAGAGCTGAAAATGCATAAGCAACATTAATGTCATAACCCGCAGTGTTCGTCGCACCGATATTTTGTAGACCATTGTCAAACTTAATACGACCACTGTTATCAATCTGAATATTAGAAGATTGACACAATACAGTATCAGTATTGATCTTATTACCTGCAGCATCTAAACATTGGTTAGCAATATAATTGTTGTCAACAGAAGTTATAGTGTTTGTTAATTCAATATCGTAGTAATCAACAGTCATAGACAGACCATCTACGAAGCTTGGTGAATAAACTAAACCTATCGTCGTAATGTCGGCTTCTTCTGGGGTTAATAACCCATTACCGCCAACAGTGACTTCAGCTTGGTCTTGTTCTGTTGCAGGATGAACAATTTGTTCGAAGGATGGTGACTTACCACCATATAACTCATCAACAGTTGGAGCACGGAATGCAGTAGACAACCCCCCACGGAACATAAGGTCATCATATACTCGCCAAGTTAAGCCTAGTTTCCATGTAGTGTCATCACCAAACGTGCTGTAATCAAAATAACGCATTGCAGCACTTAGATCGAGTTGTTCCACTAGTGGTAACCCACTTAACAATGGGATAGCCAATTCAGCATAAATTTCATTAACGCTAAAATCACCACCGGTAGGTTCTACCCTAGGATCATTAGCTAACCCCTGTGCTGTTAATGAATCTGGTGTAAACTTTGCAGCTTCTTTACGATTCTCGTATCCAGCAGCAAAGCCCATCATACCCGCTGGTAACTCAACAATATCACCCGATAAGGTTGCAGCAATAATATCTAACTCACTTCCACCACTATTTACTTCGGTATAAATGAATGGAGTGATGCTCTCACCTTCCCATGAAGACTGTAAAAAAGGATCAAACTCCCCCTTTAAAACTGCTGCATTAATTGAACCTAAATTATGTAGATTTGCCAGAGTATCGACAGAGTCGTTGCGACCTTTATTATAAGAGGCATCCCAACTCCAGCCATTATCAAATTCACCTTCTACGCCTAAAACAATACGAATAGTGTCTACAACTTGACTAAAGTCACGGGTACCGGACTCAACCATGCGACGACCATAAGAGAGTTCCTCTCCAGGCTTAACCCATGGCAGCAGGTCATCGGTCATCCAACCACCAGCTGAAATAGGATTATAAACCCATGCATCGCTGTTCCAAATTGGTTGAGGAGCCATTTGTTGATTTGACCAACGCTTTGAATACATAGCCTCAGTAAAGAAACGAGTTGTATCTGTCAGCTCATAGGTTCCAGCAGCCGTGAGATTCAAGCGTTCCATTGGCGTCGATAGATAACTATCTTTCGCATAGTTATATGCATCATTTGCAGTAACATAATCATGGTAAGTACCACCTCTACCACTTAGATCTGCAGTATCGCCCCAAATATGACCACCTTGAGAATAACCACTACCACCGCAAAACAAGCTAATTTTACCACTTGCATCAGGCTTAGTTTCTGTTACAGGGCAATCAGAAAAATCACGATCAGCTTGGCTTGCCTCGCCACGCTTTGTATACTGTGCGCCTATAACGACATTGCCTTTATCAAAGGTGTTACCCAAAGTCATATCAATCGTAGACTCGTCAGCATCACCTTCTCCAGAAATGCCGGTTTGGGCGTTGACTTCAAAACCTTCAAAGTCTCTTTTCAAAATTACGTTAACCACACCAGCAATAGCATCTGTACCATAAACCGCAGAAGCACCATCTTTAAGTACTTCAACTCTTTGGATCATAGAAACTGGAATCGTATTAAGGTCAACAGTAGAAGCAGCTCCTGTACCAGAAGCAATCATTCGACGACCATTAACCAAAACTAGAGTACGGTTAGTGCCTAATCCTCTGAGGTTTATGCGAGAATTACCACCAGAACCATTATTTATGCCAGCGTTAGTCATTGCACCGCCAGCCGAAGTCATTTTCTGCAAAACATCATCAATCGATATTGCACCAGAGGAAATAATGGCTGAAGCATCAATCACGCTAACAGGGCTAGCCGTTTCCATATCTGCGCGTTTAATTCGCGAACCAGTTACAGCTATACGCTCAACTTTTGCTCCATCTTTATCATCTGCAAATGTAAAAGGTACATTTAATACCGTAGCAGTCACACCGCTAATCAGTGCAAAGCGCACAGATTTTGCTATCAAGTTTTTTTTATGCATTGTCAATCTCCCGGGAAAATCATGTTTTTATTATAATTTGCTTATTTAATAAGCAGTTTTAAACAAGGGCACCTTAAACATTCCGAAGTGCTGCGGGAGCATAAAATCATATGAGAGACATTTAATCAACAAAAAGATAACCAAATACAAACAAATAATACACAATGTCTTTTTATTACAAATTAACTTACCGTTAAAAACAAAAAAAGCCAGTCATTACTGACTGGCTTTTTGTTAAAACAGTGGTTTCTACTATATAGAAACTGGAAACTTAAAGTGTGTAACGGATACCAATGGCAACACCGTCAGATTCTGAAAGCGCCATTCTAGCTTCTTGTTCTTTATCTGCACTGGTAAAATCGCTGTAATCTTTACGTGCTTCTACGTAAAGCACTGTGTTTGGGTCCCATACAAAATGCAAACCAACCACGACAAACTGACGTTTGAACTCATCGTTAGGATCGGCATTAAAGTTAGGTTGAATGACGTAGTCTTTACCGGCATCAAGCACGTTGTAAGAAATGAATGGACGTAACCCATTGTCAAACTTGTATGAAACTAAACTTTCAATACCATAGGCGTCTTTAATCAAACGACCAATATTGTCTGTGTCATGATTTTCTTGTCTGTTAACGTTTGCAGCAGCGTATAAGCCATTGCTATCGAAGTTACCCCAAGTGATACCTGCACCGTAGATAAGATCAACCGCTGTGGTTTGTTCGCCGTTACCAAAACTCACATCAAACTCACCGCGGTTAACACCCGCAGTTAAGGTCAGCATATCAGTGGCTTTATAAGTCAGCGCGCCACCATAAGTATAATTGTATTCTACTTGTTGAGCCGCTTTATCACCGCTTTCCCAGTTCGCTTGACACTGAGCTTGTGAAATATCATCCGTTGTATCACAGGTATAGAAGCTGCTGTTTTTCAATTGTGCTTGAACTGCAAAGCTTACATCGCCAAATGCATTGCGATATTGAACTGTTTTATCACCACGACCAACACCGTTTACCGCGCCATCATCTTTATTATAAGTGTAAACACCTGCAGTGTTACCGTCCCACACAAAACCGTAGTTAGTGTTGTAAACGACATCGTACCAAGCGCCCCACTGCTTACCAATAGTCAGTGTTCCATAAGTGTCATGGGACAGACCAGCGTAACCTAAACGGTTATAAAAGAACTCTTCTTGAACAGATTCGAAGCGATTGTTATAGACGATGTCGCTACTACCAACAGGGTTCACACCCCATTCCAATTTAGCAAATGCTTTCCAACCGTCAGTCAACTCACGATTAAAACCAAAATTAATGCGAGATGCGCCGTTAACAACCTCTGTTTCCCCTTGAGTGTTGATCACGCGTGCATCAATAAAACCACCGATTTCTACGGCATTTTTATTATCTTTATAGATCTCGATAGCTGAGACTGATGGAACTAAAAAAATTGCTGCAAGCGCAGTTGCTACTAACGTCTTGTTCATTTGGTGCTTAACCTTTTTTGTTTATGTTCTGTCAACGTCATTCCGTTGTTATATTTCCTTACAATTTCCTCTTAAAGGGTAGCAAACTTTCAATATTCCCTCAAAGCTAAACCTAAAGAATATGTCGATTAACATCACAAAAACAAACCAGTTAACCTCTACAAAACAGGTTAAAACGCTACATTCGCCACCCTGCGCAACACATAAAGAACATTAAAAACACTATATTAACAGCAACTGCTTTGACGCAATATCCATGTAGTTTAGTTTCATTATCGAAAAAACAGGCTCGGCAATAGGGCCAATTTGCTTATCAATGTAGTATTGGTAATCAATTGGTGACGTTCTGTACAGTAAGGATTCCGGTCCATTTACAGTAATCAGATAATCAATCTGCGCCCCACGCTTGCCAAAAGAGGCATCTCCTGTTAAGTCGCATAATTGTTGAGCGACTTTAACATGGGGAGAAGATTTAGCCGTGTAATCTTCAATATTGCGTCGCATACGTTTGCGAAATACCAAATCATCATCCAACTCACCATCAAGCAGCTTTTCAAACACACTGGCCAAATAAACACTGATATCCCTTTGGTTAAACATCCGTTCATAGAGTGACTCTTGAACTTTGCGCGCTAAAGGGCTCCAATCACTGCGCACTTGCTCCATACCTTTAAAAGTAAGCTCAAGTTCATCGCTCGCATTACGCCACGCGCCAACATAACGTTTTTTACTGCCTTCTAACGACCTTCTTAAGGTCGGCATAAAAAACTGCTCATAGTGGCGTTCAAACTGTAACTCGAGAAAACTCTCAACTTGATGATCTTCACCGATCTTAGCCTGCCACTTAGCATTAATTTCCCGCGCCAGAGTGTTACCTAAGGCGTTAATGTCTGAGAGATCTGGCTCGCTGCCAAGCCAGACAAAGGTCGAATCCGTATCGCCGTAAATCACTTGATAGCCCATCTCTTCTATCCATGCGCGGGTTTGTTTCATGATTTGATGGCCGCGCATAGTGATCGAACTTGCTAACTTTGCATCGTGGAAAACACAACCTTGAGAACCTAAAACCCCATACAACGAGTTCATGATAATTTTTATCGCTTGGGATAAAGGCGCATTGTGCTCACGTTTGGCCTTTTCGCGCTGCTCAGATAATGTTTGGATAAGCTTAGGTAAAATGGGCTGTTGCCGACTGAAACGGCCACCGAGAAACCCCACAACACAGTCAGACTCGGGCAATTGCAAGCCTTCAATTAATCCCTTAGGGTCGATCAAAAAGGTACGAATAATGGAGGGATATAGACTTTTAAAATCGAACACTAAAATATGCTTATAAAGTCCCGGTACAGAATCCATCACATAGCCACCGGGGCTTTCGATCCCATCACTCGCAGGAGCATCGGGTGCGACATAACCGGCTCGATGTAAATGCGGTAAATACAAATGATTAAATGCCGCCACCGAAGCCCCAACCCGCCCCAACTCTAAACCTGTTAGTTCAGCTCGCGCGAGGGCGAACTCCCATAATTGAGTATGACTAAAAATATCCCACACCAGACGGCTGTCAGTAAGATTGTAATGGGCTAAGGCTTGTTTATTGGCCTTAAACAACTGATCAATTTCTTCAACGCGATTATCCACGTTATGAATGGCCTTGCCTTCACCTAATAATTTCCGCGAAACAAATTCCAACGAAAACCGCTCAAAATGATAGAAAGCCGCCTTAAGCCAATCGATACCATCGAGTACCACACGGCCCGGTAAAACTAAGGTTTCTGGCCGAAATTTATTATCGACTTTCCACTCAAGCTTTGCCCCTCCGCGGCCAATGGTGAGCGGAATACGGTGTAATAATGCCCGGCGTGACAAGAGTGCGAGGTCAAAACTCACCACTGACCAACCTATGACAAAGTCAGGATCAAACTCATGGAACCACGCGATTAATCGATGAATGAGTGCAGCCTCATCGGCCACCCATTCAATATATTCGGGAGAGTTTGATTCAGCCTCACCCACCATAATCACTTTTTCATAAGTCTGCTTGAGACTGTCTTGCTCTTCGTCTCGGCCACTGTATTGACCATATAGTGCAACTGAATAGAGTAAACCTTCAAAGCTGCATTCAAAATCCAGTGAAATACAGCGGAAATGTACAGCCGTTAAAGGGGCAATACTCTTAGCCCGCTCGGCGATAAACACGGGCAGCGAGTTAGCCTCAAGACTGTCGCTAGTCGGCGCGTGTATGTTACTCGTCGCAGAGAAATGCCCTAAAAATGCCACATCCAGCGCCACAAACCGCTCGATTAAATAACGCTGTTCGGGGCGAATGTCGGCTTCAAATAAAGGGATATCGGCATCTTTAGCGATGCGCTGTAAGGTACGTAAACTATTGCTAGATTTAGCATAAACACCACTAACCGCGCCGCCTTTAAAGCTTTTGAGCGCTAACGGTACAAACCGCAATGCTTGACCCGGCGTTTGCAACTGCAAAGCCGTGACATCAGTTTGATGACAAAAACAAATGTGTTCAGTGCCTTGCACTTCCACCAGCACAGGGCCTTGGGCGGTAGCCAGATAATACTGCAACACTAAACTCCCATGACGATGAATCGCATGGCGTGTTAAGACTCGACCTTGTACACTAACGGCCGCGGTAGCCTCTGACTTCATCGCATGAGTTCCCAAATCGCATAGCTAGTCAATTTAGATGGTTCCTCAATTTAAATGCCGCCAAATGGCAGAAAAGTTTCTTAGGCTATGCAATCACTGTTATTATGTACAGCATTAATTCGATAAAGTAGTGACGCATGTTACCTGACAATGTAAAAACCCAGATCCGCGCCATCTATAAGGATATCGCTACCGCCTTGCCTAATTTTAGGCCGCGCCGCGAACAAAACTATATGGTGGCGGAAATCTCTAAGACCCTCGCCGGCGACTATGACAAAGATAGACGCATCATAGTGGTCGAAGCAGGGACTGGGATCGGTAAATCATTGTCTTATATTCTCGGTACCATCCCACTGGCACTAGCGAGCAAGAAAAAAGTCTGTATCGCCACCGCGACCGTCGCCCTGCAAGAACAATTACTGCATAAAGACTTGCCCTTCTTCCTTGAGCAATCCGGCTTAAATTTCCGCTTTGGCCTAGTCAAAGGTCGACAACGTTATGTGTGTCTATCGAAACTGGCGATGCTCATCGGTGACGACAACAGTACACAAATGGCCATGTGGCAAACTAAACCTGACAATAGCCAAGTGGCTATGATGCATGGCCTGTTAAAAGACTATAACGAAGGTCGCTGGAACGGCGAAATCGACACCTTAGCCGTGCCGCTGCCCGATCACCTGTGGCAACAAATCGCCTGCGACAAACACAGCTGTCATCGTCAAGTCGCCAGCCACAGAAATTGTCCGTTTCATAAAGCCCGTGAAGATGTCGATACCTGGGATGTACTCATCGCCAACCACAGCTTGTTATTCGCCGATTTAGAGCTAGGTGGCGGCGTGATTTTGCCCGATCCAGAAGACGTGTTTTATGTTATCGATGAGGCACATCACTTACCCATTGTGGCGCGGGATTTCTCCAGTGCTCAGGCCACGCTGAGGGGCGCATGCGACTGGCTCGAAAAAATTGGCAAAACCTGCGCTAAGTTGCAAAACCAAATAAAGAGCAACAACATTATTGCTCCTGCGCAGGCGATGCAGGATCACTTAGGCGATCTTATCGCCCAGCTCAATCAAGTGGCCCACTATTGCGATACCCAGACCAAACACTTTGCCAATCCTGAAAACCGTCTGCGTTTTGAGCACGGCAAACTACCAGAGTCATTACTCATTCTCGCCGAAAACCTTGCAGTGACCTCTAATCTTGCCCTCAAGCAGTTTAATAAAATGCTGTCACTGCTGGCAGAGGCGATTAAAGATGGCGACATTCCTAAACATCAATCCGAAGCGCTATTGGCCGAAACCGGATTTATGCTGCAAAGGCTCGAAAACCTGCAGAAACTATGGAGGATGATGGCCAAGGAAGATAAACATAAAGGTGCCCCTATGGCGCGCTGGGTTGAACTTATCACAGGTAAACAAGTGGATTATCTATTTAGCGCTTCACCTATCGAAGTCGGCTTTATGCTGGAATCCATGCTGTGGCAAAAGGCCGCAGGCGTAGTCTTATGTAGCGCCACGCTGCGCGCACTCAATAACTTCGACCATTTCGTACATCAGGTGGGGTTATCACTCAACGATGGCAGTCGTTATTTAGCCTTACAATCGCCCTTCGATTACCCCAATAATGCGACACTTTATTTACCCAAAATGCGCACTGAGCCGACGGATGATGCCTATACAGCTGAACTTGCCGAACAAATCATCACCCTTATTGAAGGCGAAATGGCAACCTTAGTGCTATTCGCCTCCTACTGGCAGATGGAAAAAGTGGTTGAATTACTTGAAGGTAAACTCACCACTGAGCTACTTATCCAAGGCAATGCGCCACGGCAACAATTGTTAGAAAATCATAAAGCTAAATGCGATAAAGGCGAACCAAGCATCTTGTTTGGCACCGGCAGTTTTTCTGAAGGTCTCGACTTGCCCGGCGATTATCTGACTAACTTGATCGTCACTAAACTGCCCTTTGCCGTACCAACCTCGCCCGTTGAGCAAGCGCATGCAGAATATGTCAAAGTCAAAGGCGGTAATCCCTTCTTACAACTGACGATCCCAGATGCTTCACGTAAGCTTATTCAAAGTTGTGGTAGATTACTGCGTAAAGAGCAAGATTATGGCCGAGTGACCATTTTAGATAGGCGGTTAGTCACTAAACGCTATGGCAAGTCCTTACTGGATGCCTTACCGCCCTTTAGACGTGTTATAGAGTAGGATTAAAATTTGGAGTTGTTACTCGAGCCCAGTCATTGGGCCCTGTTGGCAGTCATAGGTCTTATCGCTGGATTCATTGATGCCGTCGTGGGTGGCGGTGGCCTATTGTCGATCCCCGCACTGTTAACCTTAGGCATTGCGCCGCATACCGTATTAGGCACCAATAAGTTAGCCGCAAGCTTTGGCTCTTTTATGGCGGCTTGGACCTATTATCGCAAACATCTCTTTAAACCCTCGTTTTGGTACATGGCTTTTATCGCCACCTTTATCGGCGCGGTATTGGGCAGTTTTTTAGTCTATTTAGTCGATACCCAATGGCTCGAAAAAGTCCTGCCGCTGCTGATCATTGGCATCGCCATTTACAGTTTAGTCAGTCCCAATGCGATGTCAGACGTTAACTGCCAAGTACCAACCAGCAAGCCGCCAGCCAAGCAACAATGGCTACAGGGACTGGCTTTAGGCACTTATGATGGTTTTGCAGGCCCAGGCATTGGCGCATTTTGGACCGTCACATCTGGCTCTTTGTATAAACTGCCTTTACTGCACAGTTGTGGCCTTGCCCGTGCGATGACTTTTACCAGCAACTTGACCGCACTGACTATCTTTGGCTGGCTTGGACAGGTACAGTGGCAAATAGGTCTGTGGATGGGATTGTGCATGATGTTAGGCTCATTTATCGGCGCCCGCTGTGCGATTAAATTTGGTATGCCCTTTATCCGTCCACTGTTTATTTTGATCGTGCTAATGATTGCAGCGAATTTGGCATGGAGCGCATGGTTGTGAACACCCAACAATTAATGGTGATGCTGAAGAATCAGCTTAAAGCCTTAGAACAAGAAGTGCTGCAACACGATAATCGACTCGCGCCGCCGCAGCGTAAACTTCTGCAAGAAACGGAGCGTTTTAATCACTCGCTGTTTGTCCAACACGGCGCCCAACTCGGCCCCTGTATTGAACAAATTCGTAGCAGTATTATGCAGCTCGAAAAACAAATTAAGCTTAAACTCGCCCCCCAGACCATTGCCCTGAGCTGTGAGCGGATCCAAGATAGATTTACCGCAGTCAAACGAGCCTTGCTGACCACTTCTATCGACATTAAGTCTAAAACTCAGCAGCGTGCCAGTAGCCGTGCCCGTTTTGCACAACGCCAGAATCAGTCTCACCAAGCCAGTGGTTTCGATTGGATCGCCAATAACGTGATGCAAAATAGTCATGAGATCTACGAAGAATTGAACAAACATCTGAATTGGGCGAAAAGATTTGAACAAAAAATTGAAGAAATGGAATCAAAACTTGAAAACTGTCATAGTGCTGACAAAATAAAATTGCAAAATGACATCCTTTTGATGCATCGTCGTCTAGGAAAATGCAGGCAAGCTATTAGTTATATAGAAGATCGCATTCAAATATTCGAACGCCCGTATCAGAGTAATAACCGTTAAGGAGTAACAATGAAATCACTTTTGCCAATTAGCAGCCTGCTAGTATTACTCGGATCTGCCTCAGCCTTCGCTGCAGATCTGAACATTCCTATGTCATTTGAGTACCTTGCTCTTGATGGTAAAAAAGTCGAGTCGAGCGTATTCAACCATAAAAGCAGCTTAGAATTGGCCCCCGGCACTCACAAAATCGCCATTCGTTATCATGAAATGGTAGAGGATGATTTTAGTGACAGCCAAACCTTTGTTAAGTCAGCACCTTTCATCGTTACTTTAGATGTTGATGGCGACCATCAATATTACCTGCAAGCGGCCGAAGGTGAAGTCGTTAAAAAGCCTAAAGTTTACGCGCAAAACCCACAAGTCAAATTAACCCGTAGTGACAAAGGCAACGTCAATTACCAAGTGGTGAATACCAATTTAGAAGAAGAAAGCTTCGTCTCTCGCCTTTTCAGTGGTAATCAAGCCGTTGACGTATCCGGTACTGCCGCAGCAGCAACCGGTGCCGCTGGAGCAGTAGTAGCTGTTGCACCAGCACCCGTGACAACATCGGCGACCGTTAACGCAACATCACTCACCGCCCCCGTAGACACCTCTAAAGCAGCAGGAGCCAACCCACAACAAATGTTGCAATACTGGTGGCTACAAGCGGATGAAAAAACCCGTAAAGAATTTATGAGCTGGGCAATTTCACAGCTATAACAACTTGCGATAACGAGGTTTAGTCAATATTGACTCTGATCCCACTGGTTTATCACGCCAGCTATTCCAAGCTGGCGCTTCCTCCCCATCACAGATTTCCCACCACTAAATACGCACATTTACGGCAGTACTTACTCGATAACCACATTGCCACGACTGCACAATTCCACACGCCAACGGCCATGACTGCAGAAGATGTAATGCAAGTGCATCAACGCGAATATGTAGAGCAATTTATCGCGGGTACCTTGCCAACAGCGGCGCTTAGACGGATTGGTTTCCCATGGAGTGAAGCCTTAGTTGAGCGTACCTTGCATTCTGTGGCTGGCACCACACTCACAGCTTCATTAGCCATAAATCAGGGTATTGCCCTGCATCTCACGGGGGGCTACCATCACGCCCATTACGATTTTGGCAGCGGCTATTGTATTTTCAACGACCTTATCCTCGCGGCCAGAAATGCCATCGCGAGCCAGCAAGTACACAAGGTACTGATTTTTGATTGCGATGTGCATCAAGGTGACGGCAGTGCAACCCTCAGCCACCAACATCAAGGGATCATCAGTTGCTCGATTCACTGCAAAGAGAATTTCCCGAGTCGTAAGCAGCATTCCCACCATGATATTGAACTAACTAAAGGAGCGGACGATAGTGCGTATCTTGAAACTGTGGAGCAGACACTCGCCCTCCTTATCCGAATCCATCAACCAGATCTGATTCTTTATGATGCTGGGGCCGATATTCATCAAAATGACGATCTTGGCTTGCTCAATATCAGCCAAGAAGGACTGTTCAGACGGGATTTAACTGTGTTATCAATGGCAAAATCGGAAAATATTCCAATTGCAGCCGTGATAGGCGGCGGCTACAGCAGAGACGCACTACAATTAAGCCAAAGACACAGCCAACTTTTTATTGCGGCAAATCATTTGTGGTAGCAAACTCAATGAAAACCGTCATGGAGCATAACAATGCAACTCGAAATCCGTAATTACTACGAAGTTCTTTTAATGGAAATATTGTCAGATGAAGGACTTATGGACGAACTTCCTGAGGATTATCTCGCCGACTTATGTTGCGTGACCTTAAATCAACTGCCAGTGCGCTACATACGCCACCTCGTCGATACTTACTTCTTTGAAGACTATAACGAGCTACAGGAATTAAAGCGTGAGATCCAAACCGCACTCGAAAAGTCCCGCGCTTTTCTTAAACAAAATCTGCAAAAAAGATTACAGGAAGAAGCTGAAGCCAATCGTTGATTTAGTTAAAGGTTACTGTTGAGAGCATTTTTAGCCGTTGTAGTGGCAAGAACAGAAGCAGGCAATGGATTATCTCATTGTGCAGAAATATTAACGCTATAAATGATTAACAGCAGAAAACGGAAATAGTCTGCAAGCTAAAATATTGAATAACATAAATTGAGTAGATATAGAGAAGTACAACGGAAATAAGCAGAAGGACTGCTGAATTGGAGGTTCCCCTAGAGCCGACACCCCGGCACACGAGTCGCTTGCTGCGGTTGCTCCCTTCCGGGCCTGGCCGAGTTCACAAGTTATCATTGCGGGGGGACCCTAGGGTCACCATAACTTCGAACATTACTTTGAATGACATAGACCAAAGCATTGCTTGAACGCGAAGGATTATCCCCCATGGACCCTATGGGATCAAGCGCTAATCGATAAGATCTCTTAATATCCCACCTAACTGCACAATCTATAAGCAAATGGAGTGATTGAAATGATAAAAGCCTGCAAATGCAGACTTTTATATATGTTTTACTGAATCTCTTATCATAAAAATCAGCAGGCTACAGCGCAATCATCGCCAAAGGTGGTTACAACTTGATCAAATGGCGATTTTGCTCAATTATCTTAGCCCCAACACCAGAGACATTCGCTAAGTCATCTATAGCATTGAACTTACCATTTTTAGTGCGATAGTCGACAATCGCTTGAGCCTTTGCGGCACCAATCCCTTTGAGTACGAGTAACTGCTCGGCTGAAGCGGTATTAATGTTGACTTGAGCGGCATCTGGCATAGCTTTCTTCACATCCGATGCCATTTCACCCGCTTCAGTTTTAGCCTGTACTTTCACGGCGGCCTTGGTTGGGGTTTCTGTTGCGATTGTTGGGCTTGCCAAAAAAGCCGTTAATGCTATGGCACTCATAAAAGCAGGTATACGATTTGTGGTTTTCATAACAATTCCTCTATTCCATGATTTGCGGCCTTTCGTCCTACTTCCGTGGCCTCAAATCAAAAATAGTCTAAGCTGTCCCGAAATACCAAATCGGCGTCATAAATATTCACTATCGCTAAACTTCTGTCTTCGGCTCAATGAGCCTGTGCTTGACTATGATAAAAAGATGCAAAAAGCATCCTTTTATCATTCAAATAGCTAACGGTCTTTAAAATAACAACATTCATTAAGCTAATCGAGCTAGCGCTTGGTTCAAGTCGGCGATGATGTCGTCACAATCCTCTAAACCAATAGAGATCCGCAGCAAATTATCACCAATCCCAGCCGCCGCTCTTGCCTCTGGCGTATAAGGTGAATGCGTCATCGATGCAGGATGTTGAATCAGGGATTCAGCGTCACCTAGACTCACCGCAATTGAGAACAACTTTAGATATCCGACAAAGGCCATAGCTTCTTCTAAATTTGCCGCCAGTTCAAACGCGATAACACCACCAGCACGTTTCATCTGCTGGCCAATGAATTTATGCCCTTGATGAGATTTAAGCCCGGGATAATACACACGTGTAATGCTTGGATGTTCCGCCAAAAACTCTGCCACGCGCTGGGCACTATCGCAATGGCGCTGCAAACGCACATCTAAGGTTTTAAGGCCGCGTAAGATCAGCCAAGCATCATGTGGCGATATCACAGCGCCAATATCCTTTAAAATTTCATACTTCACTTTATGGAGCTGTTCTTCACTGCCACACACTATCCCCGCAATCACATCGCCATGGCCATTCAGATATTTAGTCGCACTGTGGATCACCAAATCAATACCAAAATCCAGCGGCCTCTGCAGTAATGGCGTCATAAAGGTATTATCGACAATACTGACCAACTGATGACGTTTGGCAATATTCGCAATTGACGCTAAATCAAATACCTGCAAATGCGGATTGACAGGGGTTTCACAGAAAATGACCTTAGTATTGGATTTAATCGCCGCTTCTATTTCTGCTTCCGATGAAAAGTCCACTAGGGACACTTCAATACCAAAGCGGGCAAACTGAGTCGTCATTAGCGCATAAGTACAACCGTATACGGCATTCGACGCCACTAAGTGATCGCCCATCTGCAAATTAGCCAGCAATGCGGCGGATACTGCGCCCATACCAGAAGCGGTTGCGGCTGCGGCCTCTGCCCCTTCTAAAATCGCCATTTTACGTTCAAGCTCGGCAGTTGTCGGATTACCTAAACGCGTGTAAATATACCCCAGCTCATTACCCGCAAATCGCTCACCACCTTGCTGTGCAGACTCAAACACAAAAGTCGCACTTTGGTAAAGCGGCGTCACTAAGGCACCAAAGGCCTCTCGCTCATGGCCGCCATGAATAACCTGTGTTGCCGCCTTCCACATCTTGCCTGACTCATCTTGCATACCTAGCTCCTTGTCATTGGCATTGAGCAGTTCCCGTTCTTGATTGATTGTTGGTGTGGAGCGCTCAATGCCCACATTATGGATAATCTAATAGATAAGTTAATGAAACATTAGTCCTATCGAATAAGCCCTACCATAACGCGGCCAAGCACTTAAGCCAGTAGCATGGCAAAAATAGCAGCGCTCAAAAGTGTAATTAACTTGTTACATAGCACTTTTACGTCGCACTTAGTCATTCTCTTTATCTGCAAGAATCATAAAAAATGCGCCAAGGAACAAGTCCATTAGCGCATCTACTTTCGGCCATTTCAATCGGTTAATTATTTGATATTAAATAGCATCTACTCTTTAGACTTATCTTTAGCTGGCCGAGAGACTTTGTCATCAACATCGGCGAACTGGCCTTTTAATGCGTCGCGACCTTCTTTGGTAAACAGCTTGCCTGAAAACTGCTTAAGTTCGATCAACAATTCCTGATGCACTTTAGACAATTTAGGCCTTTGATCTTCCCTAAACACAATCGGCCGACACAGTGCCATGGCTTGATATCCAAGACGCGCAGTTAACATGCCGCCCCCTAAGCCTTGGGCCAAGCGAGCAGACAATTTACCAGTCATTTCAACCGATAACAGCTGTGTTCCTAAATCAGTAACTAACTCACTGGTGCCCGCATAAATAATATTGATGATGATACTGCGGATAAGTTTAATTCGGCTCCAGTAACCCAGTTCTATGCCATAACAGCGGGCGACATCGCGCAGCATACGTTGATTACGCCAGAGGATAATCGCCATATCGAGCACAGCTAACGGACTGGCCGCCAGTAGCACTGCCGACTCGGCAGCATATCTTCGCACCACTTTCTTTGCCAGTTCATCCCGCTCAGTCAGCACTAAGTCCTCGAATAACAATACTTTCTCGGCATCATTATGCTCATCTTTTAATGAACGGCGAAGTTGCTGCAACCCTTGGCTGTCGCCATAGTGGCAAACGATATTATCGATAAAGCTGTCTGCTTCACCCATTTGCATGCTCTGCGCTAGCCTTGCACCCGTTTCTTGAGTATCGGCGACCTGTTTGAGTCGCTTGAGCTTACGGTATTCACTGACTGCACCCGCTAATGCCCACGCACTGACAACCCCAAGCACCACACCATAAAAACTGAACAACCAAGGACTCTCAAGCCAAGCATCCCTCAGTCCTAATCCTGTTTGAACGACTACAAGCAGCAATAAACTCACAGCTGCTAGACGGGCGAGCCAAGACCAACGGCGTGATTTTACAAGTTGAGGCGATACCGATTTAGCATCGATCATTTTAGGATGGGATGACAGCGTTTCATCCATCAATTCCTCAATATCAGCAGCCACTTCTTGCACTGGCGTATGCGGATCAAAGGCTTTCGCCCCTTTGAGGTCCTCTTTGCTGGGTTTGAGCTCCACGACTTCTGGGTCAAACAGCTGCTGCTTTTTCAGCGGCTTATGCTCAACTGAGTGTGCAAATGAGTTCGCAGAAGAATTAGAAGCCTGCTCGTTAGCGTTATCCGATAGCTTTAGCGTCATTCCAACTTATCTCCCAGTAAGTACTGCAGCAAATGATCGAGACGAATATGGTCAAAGTGCACTTGAGATGGGTCAACATTGGCATTGCTCGGCGGTGCAAAGCCGACAAAGTTAAACCCTTGGTCACGCCAAAAATCGGGCTCAGGTAAGCGAGTGGGCACTTCGCCAGGAAACAAGGTCAGGGCTTTACCGTTGAGTCCCATCCCCTGCACGACTTCCACCTCGCCCTCTTGGGTCGTTACCATGCCATGGCGAGTCGCTTTAATGGCGCTAATCGCCATAGTCTCCACTTTACAACCATCGAAACTGGCAAAATGCTGACTGTGTTTCAGCATATCGGTCAGCAGGGACAAAACATGGCTCTGCTGATCGCGGGTCACATGGTCAACCTTGCTCGCGGCAAACAATAAACGGTCGATGCGGGGGGCAAATAACCGCCGTAAATAACTCGATTGGCCAAACTGAAAGCTTTCCATAATGGCATTGAGCGCCGTGCCCATATCCTCAAATTGCTTTTTACCGCGATTCAACGCACTAAAACAGTCAACAAGTACTAACTGCCGATCAAAACCGGCAAAGTGGTTTTTATAGAAAGGCTTAACCACTTTAGCCACATATTCTTGATAACGTTTTTCAAGTACATGGAATCCACTGTGTTTATCGCTTTGCGAAAGCTCAGCAAACTTTTCATCATTAACCAATAACAGGGGGAAAAAAGCCAATAAGGGAGCGCCCTGCCATTCACCCGGCAATAACATGCGTCCAGGTTGCGCTTGGTAATAACCTTGCACGTGCACTAAATCATTGAGTAATAGCTGATATTGATCGGCAATCTGCTTTAATTGCTGTTCATCGGTGCTCGCGGCTAAATCCAATGATGTCAAAGATTGCTCAAACTCGGCATACAAGGGAGAGCTTTTAAGATTCTCGATGCGAACTTGTTGAGCACGGCACCAAGTAACGAAGTCTTGGCGCAGCATAGGTAAATCGAGTAACCATTCGCCAGGATAATCGACTATATCCAAATACAAGGTGGCGGTATCAGAAAACTTGGCCAGTAAGCCCTTCTTAGGTTGGTATTTAATAGCCAATCGTAATTCAGAAATAGTACGGGTAGAGGCTGGCCAAGTCGCAGGTTCGGAAGTGAGCGCTAACATGGCGCCTTGATAATCAAAACTAGCGATTTCAAGATCCGGCTGCATGGCACGCTTAACACCGAGTAAACGCTGATCGCGGCTCACCTGCCACAGTGGCAAAGCGCTGTTGTTACGTGCGTGAGGTAACGTTGAGACAGGTCCAGAATTGAGTAACTGATTGACTAACCCCGTGATAAACGCCGTTTTTCCCGCACCAGAAAGCCCCGTCACGGCCAAACGTAAATGCCGGTCCGCGGTGCGATGTAACAGGGATTGGCCCTTTTGGGTTAATTTATGGAGCGAGGCATCAAGCATTCCCATAGAGACTTCCCTTATGTCGAATGATGTTAACTTATGTCAAGTGATGTTGACTATACACTGGAATGGAGCAGAGATTAAGCAACAAGGGCGGACATGGCCGCCCTTTAGAAGGGTTACAAACTATTGATTTGTCTTTTTAAATCAAAGTTGTCAGAGGTGACATGGCGTTCTAAATTTTGTAGCCTAACTTCTAGACTTCGAAATTGACGACTCACGTCGCTTAGCGCTTGCTTTGCGGGTTCTCCCGACTGCCACGGCTTCTTCTTCACCTCGATATCGTCTCTATCGTAATGCTTTTGCGGCTTGATGTCTAAAATCACCCACAAAGCGACATAGATGATAAATACCACACCTGAGCCGCCGAGTAAGAAGATAGACACAGTCAGCACTCGCACTAACCAAGTTTCAATCGCAAAGTACTCGGCAATCCCTGCACATACACCCGCTATTTTGCCTGACTGGGGAATGCGGTACAAAGTACGGCCATTAGATCCTCTCATGTTTCCCCCTCCATTCGGGCGATTCTGTATCCAGAATGGCCTCTAAGGTCTCGATACGCGCCGCCATTTTATCGGCCTTGGATATCAAATCATTGAGTTGTGAAAACTCTTCCTCAGTGAGTCCCTGGCTCACTTGTCGCTTACTGCGATAATGAAGAACTAACCATATTGGCGCGACTATCACCATGAAAATAATAATCGGCGCCATTAGCACGTCCATATCCATAACTCACCTCTGAATTGTTATTCTTTTGACTTAGTTGGCGCTTTACCTTTTACCTTGGCTTTGAGCGCTGCCAGTTCTGCATTCACAGAATCTTCCGCTTCTAGCGCAGCAAACTCATCGGCTAAGGTCTTCTTGCTGCCAAGATCGTAAGATTCAACTTGGGCTTCTAAGCCTTCGACACGGCGCTCATATTGCTCAAACTTAAGCATAGCATTGTCGATCTTGCTTGAATCTAGCTGCTTTTTCACTTCTAAGCGTGATGACGCTGTTTGAGTGCGCAAAATAATGGTCTTTTGACGCGCTTTTGCATCGAGCAGCTTTTCTTGCAACATGCCCACTTCATCTTTCAAGCGTGCGATATGTTCATCGATGACGGCTAACTCTTGATTCAGCGTATCTGCTAAACCGGTCGCTTTTTGTTTTTCAACTAAAGCGGCTTTCGCTAAGTCTTCACGGTCTTTGGACAGTGCCAGTTCAGCCTTATCTTGCCAATCTTGCACTTGCTCTAACACGCGGTTGATACGACGTTGCAGCTCTTTCTTTTCAGCTAACACTTTAGCTGAGGTAGAACGCACTTCAACGAGTGTGTCTTCCATTTCTTGGATAATCAGTCGAACCATTTTTTCTGGGTCTTCGGCTTTATCCAGCAATGCGCTGATATTAGAGTTAATGATATCGGCGAAACGAGAGAAAATTCCCATAATCCTATCCTCAAATTGATGTTGGTCTCGTACAAGGTAATACACTAACCGTGCCAACTTTTACTTATTATTTAAATACAGTAACTTAAACAAAATATTAACTTTTACTTCCTTTTACGCTTCAAGCCACTTATTATCATTTTCACCAAATTTTAGCGCGAAAGACTAAAAAATATCGTGGATAATAAATTTCAGCAAGACAACCTCATCGGTCAATCCAACGCCCTACTCGAAGTGTTAGAACATGTGTCGCAAATAGCGCCTCTGTCTAAACCCGTACTGATTATTGGTGAACGTGGTACAGGTAAAGAGCTTATTGCCGAACGCTTACATTATCTGTCTAAGCGCTGGGATCAAAGTTTTATTAAGCTAAACTGTTCATCTTTGAGTGAAAATTTACTCGAGAGTGAATTATTTGGCCATGAGTCAGGAGCCTTTACTGGCGCCAAAGGCAAACACGAAGGCCGCTTTGAGCGCGCCGACGGCGGCACCTTATTCCTCGACGAATTAGCCAACACCTCAGGACTTATCCAAGAAAAGCTTCTGCGTGTCATTGAATATGGCGAATTTGAGCGGGTCGGCGGTAGCAAAACCGTGCAGGCTGATGTTCGTTTAATCTGCGCCGCCAACGAAGATTTACCATCACTTGCTGACGCAGGCGAATTTCGTGCCGATTTGCTCGATAGACTCGCCTTCGATGTAATTACTCTGCCACCGCTGCGTTGCCGCCCAGAAGACATCATGACGCTGGCGGAGTATTTCGCCGTTGGCATGGCACGCCAATTAAAGCTGCAGCTGTTCAGCGGTTTCAGCGCCCATGCGGTCGAGCAATTAATGACCCACGACTGGCCGGGTAATATCCGTGAACTTAAAAACGTAGTCGAGCGCAGCGTTTACCGTAATGGTGGTGAAAATAGACCCATCGATCATATTACCCTCGATCCCTTTGCTTCACCGTATCGGCCCCAAACGCGGATCAAGACTCGCGAACGCCAAATCACCTCAGTCGCGCCAACAACTGTTGCCAGTACGTCACAATCTGCGCCGACATTTGAGGCTGAAGTGCAAGTCAATACTGAGTATTCAACGAATTGCTTTAATTTTCCGCTGGATTTTAAAGAGCAAACTGAGAAGTACGAAATGGATCTGATCCAGCAGGCACTCTCAAACAGCCAATATAACCAAAAGAAAACCGCCGACATGCTCGGATTAAGCTACCACCAACTGCGTGGCATCCTTAAAAAGTACAATTTACTTGATAAAGCATAAGCAGATTGCTCACGGGGGAGATGCACTGCTAAAATAGCCGTTCATAGTCGATAAAATAATGATTTATAAATGAGTGTGCTAATTAGACGCCTGTGCCTAACAACTGCAGTTTCTTGCATGAGTTGGTTGTTGGTCGCGTGTGGCCCCCAACGACTCCCTTCTGGTTTGGTGTATTGCTCCGAAGGGAACCCTGAGTCTTTTAATCCACAATTGGTGACATCTGGCACGACAATCGATGCCACCTCGCATCAAATTTATAGTCGCCTAGTGGATTATGACACCCAGTCAGGCAAGCTTGTCCCTGCCTTGGCGACGAGTTGGGCCATGTCTGATGATGGCTTAAGCTATCGCTTCACTCTCAGGGAAAACGTGCAGTTCCAGCATTCAAAGCGTTTTTACCCAACTCGCCCCTTTAATGCCGACGATGTGTTGTTCTCCTTTAATCGTATTATCGATACCCAGCATCCTTATCATTTTGTCTCCCGCACGGGTTATCCCTTCTTCCAAAGTATTGGCTTTTCTCAGCAAGTTAAAGGGATAGAGAAGATAAACGATCATGAAGTGGTCTTTTACTTAACCCGCAAAGACGCTTCTTTTCTGTCGAATTTAGCCACCGACTTTGCGGTGATCTTATCCAACGAATACGCGCAGCAGCAGTTAGCTTTAGGTCATCCTGAAAACGTCGACCACTTTGCCATTGGTACAGGACCGTTCACCTTAGTGCAATACGCTAAAAACGAATATATCCGCTATCGCCGTAATCCCGATTTTTGGGGAGAGCCAGCAAAAATCGATATGCTGGTATTTGATATCACGCCCAAAAGTACAGTTAGGCTCGCTAAGCTTATCGCGGGGGATTGCAGCGTTTCTGCGCTGCCCAAAGCAGGTGAACTGCCTGTTATCAAACAGCATCAAGAATTAAACATCGAATCACAACCAGGTCTTAACGTAGCATTTTGGGCCTTTAATACACAAAAGCCACCGTTAGATGATGTTCGCGTACGTCGTGCACTTGCCTATGCTGTTGATAAACAAAATATCCTGCGAGCGGTTTATCAAAATACTGCCATTGAAGCCACCGGCGTTCTGCCGCCAGCATCATGGGCCTACGAAAATAACAAAGGACTTGTCGATTACAATCCGCAAAAAGCACGCGACCTATTAAAAGAAGCTGGTATAAAAAATCTCAGCATCAATATTTGGGCCATACCGGTTGCCCGCGCTTATAACCCCAATTCGTTGAAAACGGCCGAATTAATTCAATCCGATTTAGCAAACATCGGCGTAAAAGTGAATATCGTCAGTTACGATTGGAGCGTATTTAATCAGAGACTGAGCCGCGACGACTATGATTCTGTGCTGATTGGCTGGAATGCTGATAACAGCGATCCCGATAACTTTTTTAATCCGCTGCTGAGCTGCGCAGCAATGCAATCAAACAACAATCGTTCTCGCTGGTGTAACCCTGAGTTTGATGCCATCTTAAACAGCGCAAGGGAAGTATCAGATCAAGCGGAACGTAAAGTGATTTATCAACAAGCAGAAGCCTTTTTAGCTGAACAAGTACCTATGCTGAGTCTGGCCCATGCCAAACGTGTAGCGTTAACTCGCAGTGATATCAAGGATATGCAGCTTACGCCTTTTGGTGGGATTTCCTTCACCCATACTAGCCAAGCACCACAGGAGGCGAATTAATGTTTACATACCTACTGCGTCGCCTCAATTTATTTCTTGCTACTTCGTTAGTCATGGTGGGTGTCTTATTTTACGCTACAGGCTTGTTTCCAGTTGAGCGCACCTATGCACTCACTGGCATACATACACCGACGGCGACCCAACTGGTTCAAATAGAACAAGACTACAAATTAGATAAAAACCAAGCGTGGCAATTTATCGCTTACCTACAACAAAGGCTTAGCGGTAATTTAGGGATTTCAGTCACGTCACATCAAGAAGTCGCCGAAGAACTCAGTGCCGTCCTGCCCGCCTCCTTCGAACTTGCTGTGATGGCGGGTATTATCGCAATTTGCTTGGGCGTGCCCTTGGGCGTGCTCGCCTCCCAGAGTCAACATAAGCTCACCCAAAATACCATTATGGCGATTACCCTAACGGGCTACTCTGTCCCCGTATTCTGGTTAGGCCTTTATCTTTCGCTTTGGTTTGGCGTCGATCTTGGGTGGTTACCAATTTCGGGACAAATCAATTTGCTCTATGAAATCAAGCCTGTCACAGGCTTTATGCTAGTGGATACCTTGTTGTCAGAGTCTGAATACGGCATGTCGGCATTTAAAGATGCCCTGCTGCATATCATTTTGCCAGCCACAACACTGGCCGTGTTACCTTTTACTGTAGTGGTTCGTAGCACCCGTTCGGCAATGGTGAATGTGATGAATCAAACCTTTATCCGCGCCGCCGAAGCCAGAGGCATGCATACTGGCACGATTATACTGCGCCACGCCCTGCCCAATGCGTTAATCCCCGTACTTAAACATTTAGGGCTAATGCTTGGCTCATTTGCCAGTTATGCCATAGTGGTTGAAATGATTTTCTCTTGGCCTGGTGTAGGATCTTGGCTAGTTTCAGGGATTTACCAACGGGACTATACTGTTATCCAAGGTGGGATTTTGGCCGTGGCCCTATTGATTATCTTCCTAAGTATCTTGATTGAAGTGCTGCACACAGCCTTTAATCCACTGAGCAGAAAAGACCTTTATGCCACCAGTTAAAATTTATCAAGAAGATCAAATTGCCTCCCCGACTATGCGGGTTTGGCTTAACTTTTCGGCTAATCCTTTCGCCTTAGCGGGTCTGTGGACGATTGCATTTCTGCTCTTGCTAACCCTGTTTGGCCCTATGATTGCGCCCTTTCCGCCAGAAGCACAAGATCCAAGAGCCTTGCTGTTGCCACCCTCTTGGGACCCTTCAGGGACAGTGGCGCACTTTTTAGGGACTGACGATCTCGGCCGCGATATTTTTAGCCGATTATTACACGGCGCGCACTTGACCTTTGGCATGGCGCTGCTGATCGTCGTTACCGCTTTATTCACAGGCTTTATCATAGGGTCGTTGTCGGGCATGATGCGGGGCTTAAAATCCAGTATTCTCGGTCATTTGCTCGATGCGCTGTTATCGATTCCTTCATTATTAATGGCCATTTTAGTGGTCGCTGTAATGGGACCAGGGCTTGAAAACGTGTTCTGGGCCGTCGGGATTGCCTTAACCCCACAATTTGTGCGCTCCATACACCAGTCAGTGCATGAAGAATTACAAAAAGAATATGTCACAGCCGCACGTTTAGACGGTGCGAACTCGATGCAAATTTTTTGGTACGTCATTATGCCAAACGTCTGGGAAGTGGTGATAATTCAAACCACACTTGCCATTTCAGCTGCTATTTTAGACATCGCTGCCCTCGGTTTTTTAAGCTTGGGTGCACAGGCGCCGAGTCCAGAATGGGGCGCTATGGTTGCCCAAGGGATGGATAATTTACTAACTGCACCTTGGGCCGTAACTATCCCAGGCTTAGCGATTCTTTTCAGTGTGCTTTCCATTAACTTGGTTGGCGATGGCCTACGGTCGGCGCTTGCGCCCATCAGAAACTAACTTATGCCCTTACTCGACGTACGAAATCTAACGATTGAACTCGATACGCCCCACGGTAGAGTGCGGGCGCTAGAAAAAGTCAGCTTAACACTCAATGCGGGCGAAATTCATGGGCTAGTTGGTGAATCTGGCTCAGGACGAAGTTTGTTAGCCAGAGCGATTTTAGGCATCCCCGGCCCCAACTGGACTATTACTGCAGACCGCATGATGTGGGATGGCAATAACTTGATGGCCATGAGCTCAAAAGAGCGCCGTAACCTGATGGGTTCAGACATGGCAATGATCTTCCAAGATCCGTCTGGCAGCTTAGATCCAGCACAAACCGTTGGCAGTCAGTTAATGCAAGCTATGCCTAAAAATCCCAACGCCTATTTTTGGCAACGGCGCAGGCATGCACGACTTACAGCACAGAAATGGCTGCATAAAGTCGGGATCAAGAATCCGCGGCAGGTGATGTCTAGCTACGCATGGGAATTATCCGAAGGCGAATGCCAAAAGGTGATGATTGCGATGGCGGTTGCTAACCAGCCTCGCCTCTTGATTGCAGACGAACCCACAAGCTCGATGGAGCTCAGCACTCAGGCGCAAATTTTCAGATTATTATCCCAATTAAATCAATTACAAAACGTATCGATTCTATTGATCAGCCACGAGCTGGAAACCTTAGCCCAATGGTGCGATCACTTATCCGTACTCTATTGCGGTCAAGTCATGGAATCTGGGCCGACGGACGAAGTGATTAAGCAGCCTTATCATCCTTACACTAAGGCGTTACTCGAAAATATGCCCGACTATTCAGGCTCAGGTGGTCACAAGGCGATTATGCCTACCCTACCGGGTTCTGCGCCCGCCTTACAGCATTTGCCAATTGGTTGTCGTTTAGGGCCACGCTGCCCTGAAGCACAAAAAAAATGCGTTAATCAGCCAAATTTGAGTCATATCAAAGACCGCTATTTTGCCTGTCATTTCCCTTATCACGGCGAAACCCATAATGACGACCCCACTGCTTAAAGTTAATGACCTTTATAAAAGATATGATACTGGTTATAAGGGCTTTTCCCGCCAATATAACGATGCATTAGCGCCCGTATCCTTTGAACTCGAACGCGGTGAAACCTTAGCGATAGTGGGTGAGGCGGGTTCAGGTAAAAGTACCCTCGCCCGCATTTTAGTCGGTGCAGAGCCCCGCAGCGGCGGCGAGATTTTTTTCGAAGGTGAAGCCTTAGATAGCCGCAATGTGAAGCAAAGATGCCGCTTAATTCGGATGATTTTCCAAGATCCGAATACTTCACTGAACCCGCGCCTAACGATTGGTCAATTACTCGATGAGCCGCTGCGTTTCAACACCCAAATGTCAGCGCAATCGCGGCACACCCAAGTGGTCGATACCTTACGAAAAGTAGGTTTATTACCCGAGCATGCGGAGTTTTATCCGCACATGATTTCCGAAGGGCAAAAACAACGAGTCGCAGTAGCACGAGCCTTAATGCTCAATCCTAAAATTATCATTGCCGATGAAGCCTTAACCGCTCTGGACCTTTCGGTGCGTTCGCAAATTCTTAATTTGCTGTTAAAACTGCAAAAAGATCTCGGCTTGTCTTATATCTTCGTGTCCCATAATCTCAATATTATTCGCCATGTCAGCGATAAAATTATGGTATTGCACAAAGGTGTAATGGTTGAAAAAGCTGATACAGAACAAATATTTAACTCACCAAAACATGAATACACCCAGAGGTTGGTCCAAGAGCAGAGTCTGTTTGTTCACAAACGCTAAACTGCTCCAACCACTTAAATAATCAGGTGAATTGGCTAAAAATAGGTGCCATTTACCCGCCGAAATATTTATCCTATTGGTCATTTTGATAGAAGAAGCTTAAACATGATTATCAAACCAAAAATTCGTGGATTCATTTGTACCACTACACACCCTGTCGGTTGTGAAGTAAACGTTCAAGAACAAATCACCTTAACTAAAGCAAAAGGCAAGATCGCTAACGGCCCGAAAAAGGTATTAGTAGTCGGTTCATCAAGTGGTTATGGTCTGTCTTCACGTATCGCAGCCGCTTTTGGTAGCGATGCCGCAACGATTGGCGTGTTCTTCGAAAAGCCAGGTACTGAAGCGAAACCAGGTACTGCAGGTTGGTACAACTCTGCCGCTTTCGACAAATTTGCTAAAGCGGAAGGTTTATATTCTAAAAGCATTAACGGCGATGCCTTTAGCCATGAAGCTAAACAAAAAGTCATCGAGCTTATCAAGCAAGATCTTGGTGAAATTGACATGGTTGTTTACTCACTGGCATCACCAGTGCGCAAACTCCCTGATTCAGGTGAGCTTATCCGATCAGCTTTAAAACCCATTGGCGAAACTTACACAGCGACTGCCGTTGATACCAATAAAGACTGCATCATTGAAGCCACCGTTGAGCCAGCAACTAAGCAAGAAATTGCCGATACTGTCACCGTTATGGGCGGCGAAGATTGGGAACTGTGGATCAAAGCCTTATCTGAAGCCGGTGTATTAGCCGATAACTGCAAAACCGTAGCCTATAGCTATATCGGTACTGAATTGACGTGGCCAATTTACTGGCACGGCGCCCTTGGCAAGGCCAAGATGGATCTGGACCGCGCAGCAAAAGCGTTAAATGAACAACTGTCAGCCACTGGCGGCAGCGCAAATGTTGCAGTGCTAAAGAGCGTTGTGACTCAAGCGAGTTCAGCCATTCCTGTCATGCCTTTATATATCGCTATGGTATTCAAGAAAATGCGTCAGGAAGGTCTCCATGAAGGTTGTATGGAGCAAATCTATCGCTTATTCAGTGAGCGCCTATTCCGTGCCGATGGTGCAAAACCTGAGACCGACAGTGATAATCGCTTACGTTTAGATGACTGGGAACTGCGTGAAGATATTCAGCAACACTGTCGTAATTTGTGGCCACAAGTGACCACAGAAAACTTATCAGAATTGACTGATTACCGTGAATACAAAGCTGAATTTATTAAGTTATTTGGTTTTGGTATCGAAGGCATTGATTACGATGCCGACGTTAACCCATACGTTGAATTTGACGTTATCGAACTCTAATCAACTCGATAGCGAATCACTGCTTATCACAAACGTTAAACGCCACTTTTTAGTGGCGTTTTTATTTATAACTCCCAAATTAAGATGCGCTACACTAGCTGCAGTTGACCCCTAATAATCCCTCAATAAGGAAAATCAATGAAAATTAGCGCAAGAAACACCCTCAGCGGTACAATCAAATCCATAGAAATGGGCGCTGTAAACAATGAAGTGACAATCGAACTTGCACCCGGTGTCGTACTGACCTCTGTGGTGACTAAAGCTTCCTGTGAGCGCCTAGGGCTCAAAGTGGGTGATTCGGCTTATGCCCTCATCAAAGCCAGCAGCGTAATGATTGGCGTTGATGATTAACCATTCAATTCAGTAACGTGGCGATTGAAGTAATGGAATATGGAGTCTGACAGTGTTGCTATAGCAGATATCCTTCGAACTTCATAGGTAAACTTTATCGAATTAAAAAAACAAAAAGGCCAAGTGAACTCACTTGGCCTTTTCTATTTAATCAGTCGGATAGTAAATTTAATAACTCGCTATCATCACTGAAATTATTCTTCTACAGGGTAAAGCACCTTGGCATTGGCTTTAAGCGAATCGATCAAGCCACGGTAGTCTGCTTCACTGTATTGTGCGTTCAGACGTTGTTTAAGTGCATTAACTAGCTCATCACTCACACCTTCTGCAGCGTTGACTTTATCCAGTGCAACCACAGCATAACCGTTTGCTAAACCAACGGTATCGACAACAGGAGTTGTACTTGGTGTTGGCATTTGGAACGCTTTGCCTACAATCGCAGCATCAACATCTTGCGCGCCACGGCCTAGTTTCGCTTTAGACACTAAACCAAGATCAGTTGCACCCGCTTTAACTTGTGCCATCAGTTCCTGTGCTTTTGCACGGGCGGCTTCGTTTGCTTGATCTTGCTTCAAGCGCTCAGTGATGTTGGCTTTCACTTCAGCTAAGGCCAAAGTACCCGCATCGTGATGTTCTTTCACTCGGATAACAACCACATGGTTAGGTTCAAGCTCAATCACTTCACTGTTTAAACCTTTCAGCATCACAGTTTCAGAGAAGGCTGCTTTAACTAAGTCAGGCTTGTTTAGCTCAGCAGGTGCGTTATCGCGAGAAAACAGTGCTGTAGTCTTAACATCAACGCCAACAGCTTTTGCGGTTTCAGATAGTGTATCTGGCACTTCATAGCTGGTATCCGCTAATTTACTTTGTAAGCTATAGAACTGGTCAACCGCTTTCTTATCTTGCAATTGAGCCACTATCTTAGCTTTCACATCAGCAAACGGTACAGTCGCGCCAGATTGCACATCTAATAGCTTGATAATGTGGAAACCAAAGTCTGTTTTAACCACCGCAGAATGTTGGCCTTTATTTAATGCAAATAAAGCGGCATCAAATGCAGGGTCCATTACACCAGGTTCAAACCAATCCAGTTTACCGCCCTTCTCTGCACTCAAAGTATCATCAGAGTTAGCTTTAGCCAGATCAGCAAAATCGGCACCGCTATCTAATTGCTTAGCGAGATCTTCAGCCTTGGCTTTTGCTGCCGCTTCATCGTTACCTGGCATAACCAAAATATGCGCGGCAAGACGCTTCTCGTTAGAAACATATTGTGCTTTATGTTCTTCGTAATACGTTTGTGCTTCTTCATCAGAAACTGGATTATTTTTAGCAAAATCAGCAGCATTCAGTTCAACATATTCTAGGCTCACCATCTCAGGGCTCATAAACTGCCCTTGGTTTGCGTCGTAATAGTTTTTCACTTGCTCGTCAGTCACAACCGCTGTCGCTAAGAACGGCGCAGAATCGACGATAACATAGCGCACATCACGGGTTTGGCCTTGTAACTCAGCCAATTGCTTAGCTTCGCCAGGTAACACGAATTCAGTACCCACAAGGGCTGCAGTTAACTGACGACGGGTCATATCGACACGCATCATGTCTCTGAAAGTCTGTGGCTGATAACCTAACTGACGCAGAATCGCCTGATAACGATCGTTATCAAATTTGCCATCAGTTTGAAATGCCGGTTCAGCTCTCATTGCAGCAACAATTTGCTCGTCAGATACACGTAGACCCATAGCCTTAGCAGCTTGATCTATCAACTTGTCAGCCACTAAGCGTTCTAATACGCTCTGCTTAATGCTTTGTAAGTATTTTTCGTCAGCAGATAACGCAGCAAACATTTCACCTAGCTGTTGCTCCATGCGAGAGCGCTCGCTCTGGTACGCCTGCTCTAGCTCGGCTTTAGTGATCTTGTCACCGTTCACTTCTGCCGCAGGCACATCAGTTGTTGAACCTAAGTAACTACTGACTCCTGCAAATGCAAAAGATAAAATCACAAGTACGAGAATGCCTTTAGCAATCACGCCTTGCGAACCATCGCGGATCTTTTCTAACATCAGATTTCTCGCTTGTTGCGATTAACAAAATAAAAAGGCGCATCAGGTTGAGATGCGCCTTTCTGTAATTTATGGGGAATATTCAGACGCTACCACTGGTAAATTCTAAAACCCCGAGTAATGGTAGAAATTAAGCTTCATATTCCATTACTTTCAATTCGTAAAAAGCACTGATAAACAGTGCTTGTCATTACGAACGCCTTACAAAGGCTACGATATTAATGATTAATTAACAGCGTCTTTCAGTGCTTTACCAGCTTTGAATGCAGGAATTTTAGCTGCTGCGATTTTGATTTCTTCACCCGTTTGTGGGTTGCGACCAGTACGCTCAGCGCGTTCACGCACTTCAAAAGTACCAAAACCAACAAGAGAAATTTTATCACCTTCTTTCAGACCTTCGGTCACAGCAGCGATAAAAGAATCCAGTGCTCGGCCAGCAGCGGCTTTAGAAATGTCAGCACCAGATGCGATTTTCTCGATTAGTTCAGATTTGTTCATGTCATCCCCTTGAATGTAATTTTTTTGCGCCGCAACCAAATCCGTCTCTAGAGCGGTCTGCGGAGGCTTTTATAACAAGCTTGAATTCAAAGTTCAAGCTGAGTTCGAAAACCAAAGAATTAAAACTGGATACAGCTCAAAGCCAGTTGCGCCAAGGGCTTGGAGCAGCTGGCTCTCCACAGACCTAGGCTACCACAGGTCTGCGCTTTGTTAAGCCCCTTTTTTCATTTTTTTTAACGTGATAGCGCAATTTCTTGCGTTATGCCAAGTTTTTAACCACTTCGAAGCCTTCCACTGGTCTTTCTAGGGCCAGTTTTAACACTTCATCGACCCAACGCACGGGACGAATTTCTAAATCGGCAATCACATTGGCAGGGATTTCTTCCAAATCACGCTCATTTTCTTTTGGAATAAGCACCAATTTTATGCCGCCGCGGTGTGCTGCTAGCAGTTTTTCTTTCAAACCACCGATAGGTAACACTTCACCACGTAAGGTTATTTCACCTGTCATGGCCACATCGGCACGCACGGGGTTACCCGTTAAGCTTGATACTAACGCGGTACACATTGCCGCACCTGCAGATGGACCATCTTTGGGTGTCGCACCTTCTGGCACATGCACGTGGATATCACGCTTCTCGTAGAAATCCGCATTGATACCTAATTGTTCCGCACGGGCGCGAACAACTGTCATCGCTGCTTGAATCGACTCTTGCATCACGTCACCAAGAGAACCGGTATAGGTTAACTTCCCTTTACCTGGCACTGAGGTTGCTTCAATCGTCAGTAAGTCACCGCCCACTTGAGTCCAAGCTAAGCCAGTCACTTGACCGATTTGGTTCTTAGACTCGGCTTTGCCGTAATCAAAGCGCTGCACACCAAGGAAAGACTTAAGATTCTCTTGGTTGACAGTCACAGACTTGACCGACTTATCGAGCAAAATCATTTTCACGACTTTACGGCAAATCTTAGACAATTCACGCTCGAGTGAACGCACACCCGCTTCACGGGTGTAATAACGGATAATGCCAACGATAGCACTATCATCTACTTTAATTTCAGTGGCTTTTAAACCATTGCGCTCAATTTGCTTATTCAGCAAATGTTGCTTAGCAATATTCAGCTTCTCGTCTTCGGTGTAACCCGATAAACGAATGACTTCCATACGGTCAAGTAGTGGCCCAGGAATATCCATGGAGTTTGACGTTGCAACAAACATCACATCGGATAAGTCGTAATCGACTTCGAGGTAATGATCGTTAAAGGTCGCATTTTGCTCAGGATCTAACACTTCCAATAAAGCAGAAGCCGGATCGCCGCGCATATCTGAACTCATCTTGTCGATTTCATCGAGCAAGAATAACGGGTTTTTCACGCCGACTTTAGCCATCTTTTGAATGACTTTACCCGGCATAGACCCAATGTAAGTACGGCGATGACCACGGATTTCCGCTTCATCACGCACGCCACCGAGGGCAACACGCACATACTTACGACCAGTCGCCTTAGCGATCGATTGACCTAACGAGGTTTTACCCACACCTGGTGGCCCCACTAAACACAGGATTGGCCCTTTAAGTTGACGCACTCGGCTTTGGACTGCCAAATATTCCAAGATACGTTCTTTGACTTTTTCAAGACCAAAATGATCGGTGTCGAGTACTTCTTGGGCTTTGGCTAAATCACGTTTGATTTTAGAGCGTTGGCTCCAAGGCACCGCTGTCATCCAATCGACATAACTGCGAACCACCGTCGCTTCAGCCGACATTGGTGACATCATGCGTAACTTGTTAAGCTCGGCGAGAGCTTTCTCTTTCGCCTCAGCGGGCATGTTAACCTCTTCAATCTTACGATTTAAGGCTTCAAATTCGTCATGGCCTTCATCTAGGTCACCCAGTTCTTTCTGGATGGCTTTCATCTGTTCGTTCAGATAGTACTCACGCTGACTCTTTTCCATCTGTTTTTTAACGCGAGTCCGGATACGTTTCTCAACCTGTAATAGGTCGATCTCCGATTCCATCATCGCCATTAGATATTCCAGACGTTCGCCGACGTTGACCATCTCAAGCACAGATTGCTTATCTTCAAGCTTAAGTGGCATGTGTGCGGCCATAGTATCGGCCAGACGCGCCGCTTCATCGATACCCGATAAAGAGGTCAAGACTTCTGGCGGGATCTTTTTGTTCAGCTTGATATAACCTTCAAACTGACCAATAGCACTGCGCACTAACACTTCTTCTTCTTTGTCTTCCAGCGGTTCTGATTCCAGATACTCAGCCTTAGCCACAAAAAATTCTGTTTCTTGGGTATAACGGGTAATACGGGCGCGACGACCGCCTTCAACCAGCACTTTGACTGTACCGTCTGGCAGCTTAAGTAACTGTAAAATAGAGGCAACCGTACCCACTTCGAAGATGTCATCTTTTGATGGTTCATCGAGCTCGGCATCACGCTGCGCCACTAAAATAATTTGCTTATCCTGCGCCATTGCCGTTTCGAGACATCGAATAGATTTTTCTCGTCCGACAAATAACGGAATTACCATATGGGGATAGACCACCACATCTCGCAGTGGCAGCACGGGGAGTTCGATATGCGCTTCACGCTCTTGGGTCATAGTTCGATTCCGTTTTGGTGAAATGGATTAATACTGGAGTATATTGGGACGCTTTATGGAGTTTCAATGGCTAATACGAAAAAAGGAGTCCATTGGACTCCTTGTTTTTCAGTTTATTAGCGATCAGTACAATTATTGTTCGCCTGATGCCACTTGGGCCTCATTGTGCTCGTAAATCAAGATTGGGGCAGATTCCCCTTTCACTACTGATTCATCCACAACGGCCTTCACCACACCGTCAACGGATGGAATATCGTACATGGTATCCAGCAGAATACTTTCAACGATGGAGCGTAGGCCACGGGCACCAGTCTTGCGAGACATGGCTTTGTGAGCAATCGCTTTAAGCGCATCTTCGCGGAACTCAAGCTCAACCCCTTCCATCTCAAATAACGCACTGTATTGCTTAGTTAGGGCATTTTTAGGTTGAGATAGAATTTGTACTAAAGCTTCTTCATCCAGCTCAGTCAGAGTCGCAACCACTGGTAGACGACCGATAAACTCAGGGATTAAACCGTATTTGACTAAATCGCCAGGTTCTACTTGCGATAACGTTTCAGAGATCGTCGCCTTCTCTTTCTCGCCTTTCACCTGTGCACCAAAACCGATACCCGAGCCAACGTGCGCACGTTGCTCAATCACTTTCTCAAGCCCTGCAAACGCACCACCACAGATAAACAGGATCTTAGAAGTATCGACTTGTAAGAATTCTTGCTGTGGATGCTTACGGCCACCTTGTGGTGGAACCGCGGCAACAGTACCTTCAATCAGCTTAAGCAGTGCTTGCTGTACACCCTCACCCGATACGTCACGGGTGATTGATGGATTGTCTGACTTACGACTAATTTTATCGATTTCATCGATATAAACGATACCACGCTGCGCTTTCTCAACATCGTAGTCGCACTTTTGCAGCAACTTTTGAATGATGTTTTCAACGTCTTCACCCACATAACCCGCTTCAGTCAGCGTAGTAGCATCTGCCATAGTGAAAGGCACATTGAGTGAGCGCGCAAGGGTTTCAGCCAGTAGGGTTTTACCGCTACCCGTTGGACCGATAAGCAAAATATTACTCTTGCCCAGCTCGATACCATCTTTAGGCGATGCATTTTTTAAACGCTTATAGTGGTTATACACTGCCACAGAAAGCACTTTTTTCGCTCTGTCTTGGCCAATAACATAATCGTCTAAATGTGCACGCAACTCATGTGGTGTCGGTAATTTATCGCTATCACGCTTTGGAGAGATTTCTTTAATCTCTTCACGAATGATGTCGTTACATAACTCAACACATTCGTCGCATACATACACTGATGGGCCAGCAATGAGTTTTCTGACTTCATGCTGGCTCTTTCCGCAAAAAGAGCAGTACAGCAATTTACCGCTGTCACCATTATTTTTGTTGTCGCCCATTAATTACCTCATTTGCAGTCTGCTCTACTGCCTGTCTTAAATTTGCTTAACTTTTACAAAGCATAGCTCAGTCAAAAGCAAAAATCAGCCGCGTTTCGTCATCACAGAGTCAACTAAGCCATATTCGACGGCTTGAGTTGCACTCATGAAATTGTCACGATCGGTATCGCGTTCAATCACTTCGAGCGGTTGACCTGTGTGTTCAGCGAGCATTAGGTTAAGCTTATTTTTAATGCCTAAGATTTCTTTGGCATGAATAGCAATATCTGATGCTTGACCTTGAAAACCACCCAGCGGTTGATGGATCATCACGCGAGAGTTTGGTAAACAGTGACGCTTACCCTTCTCACCACCAGCTAACAAGAAAGCGCCCATACTAGCGGCTTGGCCGATACAGACAGTGCTAACATTCGGTTTGATAAACTGCATGGTATCATAAATCGCCATGCCTGCGGTGACAGAGCCACCAGGAGAGTTAATGTATAAAAAGATATCTTTATCTGGGCTTTCTGATTCTAAGAATAATAGTTGCGCCACGATAAGGTTTGCCATGTGTTCTTCAACTTGACCTACCAAAAAGATAATCCGCTCTTTCAACAAACGAGAATAAATATCGTATGAGCGTTCACCCTTAGCAGTCTGTTCGATCACCATAGGCACTAAAGCACTTTGTATGTCTGACGCATTATGCATTATTCACTTCCCTAAATAAAAATGGCTCGCATGAGGAGCCTCATACGAGCCATTATAAATGGCGAACAGCTAATCAAGTCAAGCTTAGCTTATGCGCGACCGGTAGCCTTGTTCATAAATTCTTCAAAAGCGACTTGTTTTTCGGTCACTTTGGCAGATTTCAACAGTGCTTCAACCGCTTGCTCTTCTAAAGCAACGTTGCGCATGTTTTGCATCAGCTCTTTGTTGCTGTTGTAATAAGCAACAACTTCACTTGGATCTTCGTAGGCAGAAGCCATAGAAGCGATCAAGCCTTGTACGCGTTCATCTTCCGCTTTCAGTTCGTTAGTCTTGATGACTTCGCCTAATAGCAGACCGATTTTAACACGACGTACAGCTTGTTCAGTGAACAATTCAGCTGGCAGTTCTGGCATGTTAGCCGATTGGCCGCCAAAACGTTGCATGGCTTGTTGACGCAGAACGTTAACTTCGCCATCGATCAATGCTTTTGGCAAAGTGATATCGTTGTTAGCTAACAGACCATTGATCACTTGCTCTTTCACGTTAGCTTTTAACGCTTGCTCAAGTTCACGGTTCATGTTTTTACGGATTTCAGCTTTAAGGGCTTCTAAGCCACCTTCGCTGATACCGAACAGAGCAGCAAACTCATCGTTTACTTCTGGCAGGTTAGCCGCTTGCACTTCAGTCAGCGTAATCGCGAACTTAGCGGCTTTACCTTTCAGGTTTTCAGCGTGATATTCTTCTGGGAAGTTCACGTCGATAACAAATTCTTCACCCGCTTTGTGACCTAAAATACCCGTTTCAAAACCAGGGATCATACGGCCGCTACCTAATTGCAGTTCGAAATCGTCAGCTTTGCCGCCTTCAAATTCTTCACCGTCAACTGAGCCAACAAAGTTCATTTTCACTTTGTCGCCATCGGCAGCTTCACGTTCAACAGCAGCGAAAGTTGCGTGTTGTTTACGTAGGGTTTCAATCATAGTGTCAACGTCAGCGTCAGTCACTTCCGCTTTTGGTTGTTCTACTTCGATTGCATCTAAGCCTTTCAGCTCAACTTCTGGATAGATTTCAAAGGTAGCGATAAATTCGAACTTTTCGCCATCAGTTGAACCAGGAACAAAAGTCGGTGCACCGGCTGGGTTTAACTTCTCAGCAATAATTGCTTCGATGAAGTTACGTTGCATCACTTCACCCATGATGTCTTGACGAATCGCGGCGCCGTAACGTTTGTTAATCACAGTAACAGGCACTTTACCAGGACGGAAACCTGGGATACGAGCACGCTTAGCTTCACGTTGTAAACTGTCTTTAACCAGCTTTTCAATTTGTTCAGCAGGAACAGAAATGGTCAGGCGACGCTCTAGGCCTTGGGTTGCTTCAACAGAAACTTGCATTGTTTTACCTCGAAATTTGTCTAACGTCCTTTGTAATAGCCGATTCATCAACTATTCAGGTATTCGTTTCTTGATCATTAAATTTGACTACAATGCCCACCACAACTGGCTTTAGGCACAGGTCGCTCATAGTTGATATCTATCAAGACGCGACATTATAGCCACCGTTTTCTGCAGAGTCGAGCCTCAACAGCCGAATCTGGGGTATAAAAAAAGCGACACAAGGTCGCTTTTTTTAATTTGTACTCAAAGTACTAAAAATGGGGTGACTGATGGGGCTCGAACCCACGACAACCGGAATCACAATCCGGGACTCTACCAACTGAGCTACAATCACCACTGAAACTGGTACGCCCGGCAGGATTCGAACCTGCGACCACCCGCTTAGAAGGCGGGTGCTCTATCCAACTGAGCTACGGGCGCATGGTTTACAGAATCATCTGTATCCTAACCGATTTGGAAAGCATTTATGCTAAGCCTATCATTCGCCTATTTGAGTTCAAATTATTTTTGAATTCATCGAAGCAAACGACAATAAACTGGTCGGTGATAGAGGATTCGAACCTCTGACCCTCTGGTCCCAAACCAGATGCGCTACCGGACTGCGCTAATCACCGAAGGTCTTACATTACATTCCCAGCGCAAGATTAACACATCTGCCTGAGAACGGAGCGCATCTTATCCCCTCACTTTACACCCGTCAACGATTTTTTTATCGTTCGACTCTAGGTGCTGAATTATCAGGCTAATCTGTTTTTTTTTATCCACTTGGCAACGGCTTTAACCATGACACAGTAGCTGTGCCCTGTTAAAATAGCCACGATTGCCAATCTCTGTGTTAACTACTGTTTTCACCATCGCCCATATAAAGGATATCCTACACCCATGACAGCCCAAATAATCGACGGCAAGGCGATTGCTCAATCCATCCGCACTAAGCTCAGCGAAAAAGTCACCGCCCGCAAAGGGGCTGGACAACGCGTACCGGGTTTAGCCGTAATATTAGTGGGAGCCGATCCGGCATCACAAGTTTATGTTGGCAGTAAACGTAAGGCTTGTGAAGAAGTTGGATTTATTTCTCGTTCATACGATTTAGAAACAAACTGCACTGAAGATGAATTACTCAACCTGATTGATAGTCTTAATGATGATCCGACAATTGATGGCATCTTAGTGCAACTGCCATTACCCGCACATATCGAAGACTCAAAAGTCATCGAGCGTATCCGCCCAGATAAAGACGTCGATGGATTTCACCCGTACAACGTCGGCCGTTTAGCCCAGCGTATTCCGGTGCTGCGCTCTTGCACCCCAATGGGCATAATGACACTCATCAAATCCACCGGCGTTGATACCTATGGTTTAGATGCTGTTGTGGTTGGCGCATCCAATATTGTCGGCCGCCCAATGACCTTAGAGTTGCTGCTCGCTGGCTGCACCACCACTACTTGCCACCGCTTCACTAAGAATCTCGAACAAAAAATCCGTCAGGCAGATCTCGTGGTCGTTGCAGTGGGTAAACCCGGCTTTATTCCTGGCGAGTGGATCAAGTCTGGCGCGATTGTAATAGATGTGGGTATTAACCGTTTAGATAACGGCACCTTAGTCGGCGATGTGCAATATGACATTGCTGCGCAAAATGCCAGCTTTATCACTCCAGTCCCCGGCGGTGTTGGCCCGATGACGATTGCAAGCCTATTAGAAAACACCTTATATGCCGCCGAGCAGTATCATGACTAGGTTCTAAGTTCTAGGTTCTAGGTTCTAGGTTCTAGGTTCTAGGTTCTAGGTTCTAGGTTCTAGGTTCTAGGTTCTAGGTTCTAGGTTCTAGGTTCTAGGTTCTAGCAAGCATAAAAAAACCTGCATGATGCAGGTTTTTTATTTACTGAAGATTTTCTTGAATTAAAAATATAGCGAATAAGCTTATTTCTTACGCCAAGTGGTGCCACTTGGACCATCTTCAAGCACAACGCCCAAAATATCTAAACGATTACGCGCCACATCCGCAGCAGCCCAATCCTTTTCGGTACGAGCACGGTTACGCTCAACGATTAAGGCTTCGATTTCGGCCACTTCATCGTCACTACCGCCGCCTTGAAAGAAGGCCTCTGGCTCTTGGCTTAATAGACCTAACACATCCGCTAATTGCTTCAAGGTGACCGCTAACGCAGATGCCTGTGCCATATCGGTCAGTTTTAAACGATTGATCTCACGCACCATGTCAAAAAGGACTGAATAGGCTTCAGGTGTATTAAAGTCATCATCCATCGCCGCTTTAAACTTAGCAATAAACTCTTCTGCAGGCGCCGCAACGACAGTTAAGTCGACATCTTTAATCGCCGTATACAAACGCTCTAAGGCTGAACGCGCTTGTTTCAAGTTATCTTCTGAATAGTTCAGTTGGCTACGATAATGGCCAGATAATAAGAAATAACGCACAGTTTCAGCATCATAGTGACCAAGTACATCGCGAATGGTGAAGAAGTTGCCTAAGGACTTAGACATCTTTTCACGGTCAACCATCACCATGCCAGTGTGCATCCAATAGTTGACGTATGGCGTGTCATGGGCACAGCAAGACTGGGCGATTTCATTCTCATGATGTGGGAACTGTAAGTCAGAGCCGCCGCCATGAATATCAAAATGCAGACCTAAATGTTTGCTGTTCATGGCCGAACATTCGATATGCCAGCCAGGACGACCCGGTCCCCATGGGGATTCCCACGTTGGTTCGCCAGGTTTCGACATTTTCCACAACACAAAATCCATTGGATTTTGCTTGGTTTCGTCCACTTCAACCCGAGCACCGGCTTGCAGTTGATCTAAATTCTGGCCCGATAAACGGCCATAATAAGGATATGAGGCCACGCTGAAAAGCACATCACCATCGCTCGCCACATAGGCATGGCCACGGGCGAGTAATAACTCAACCATGTCGATGATTTCGGCAATATGAAGGGTCGCGCGCGGTTCAAAATCGGGGCGCAACATATTTAGGGCATCGAAGTCTTGGTGCATTTCACCAATAAGACGCTCGGTTAAGGCTTCACAGCTTTCGTTATTCTCGTTAGCGCGCTTGATGATTTTGTCATCAACATCAGTAATATTGCGCTGAAAATTCACTTCATAACCCGCGTAACGCAGGTAGCGCACTATCATGTCGAAAGAAACAAAAGTACGGCCATGACCAATATGACAGAGATCGTATATGGTCACACCACACACGTACATCCCAATTTTCCCGGGATTAATTGGCTTAAATTCCTGTTTTTGGCGGGTAATACTGTTGTAAATCTTCAACATCGATATTCTCTTCAATGATACATTCAGGTGTAAAATCAAGGAGTCAGTCTATCACGGCCTGACAGGTTTTGAATACTGCACTTTGCGCGCAATCCGAGATAAGTTAGAATCGCGCCACTATTTACACAGAGTATGAAAACATGATCACATTACACACTAATTTTGGCGACATTAAACTGCAACTGAACGCTGAAAAAGCACCGTTAACAGTAGCAAACTTCATGAAATATGTTGACGAAGGTTTCTTCGACGGCACTATCTTCCACCGTGTGATTGACGGTTTTATGATCCAAGGTGGTGGCTTCAACGAAGACATGAGCCAAAAGCGTTGTAACGAGCCCGTGAAAAATGAAGCCAATAACGGTTTATCAAACCGCACTGGTACTGTTGCTATGGCCCGTACTTCTGATCCACATTCAGCCACTGCACAGTTCTTCATTAACGTGAACGATAACACTTTCCTCGATTTTAAATCAGAAACCTCACAGGGCTGGGGCTACTGCGTATTCGGCGAAATCGTTGAAGGCATGGATGTTATCGAAAAAATCAAAGCCGTTAGCACTGGTAACCGTGGTATGCATCAAGATGTGCCATTAGAAGCCATTGTGATTGAAAAAGTCAGCGTCGCGGCATAATACGGCGAATGCGAACTCTATTTATAGGTGATCTACACCTGAGTGCAGATCGCCTTGATATCACCCAAGCGTTCACTCGCTTTCTCGACACTGAACTCGATGATGCCGACGCCCTTTATATCCTAGGCGATTTGTTTGAAGTCTGGGTTGGTGATGATATTGCCTTGCCTTTTGCCCTCGACATCGCCGAAAAACTCAAGCAAGTATCACAAAAGTTGCCCGTGTATTTTATCCATGGCAACCGTGACTTCATGCTAGGCAAACAATTTGCGCGCGCCGCAGGCATGCAAATTTTACCCGAAGTCACTCGCCTCAATTTATACGGTGTCGACACTGTAATTTTGCACGGCGACAGCTTATGTACTTTAGATAAGGCCTACCAACGCTTTCGAAAACTGCGCAGTTTATCGCTGTCTCGTTGGCTGTACGGTTATTTATCCAAGAAAACCCGTCAGGGCATTGCTGATAAAATTCGCAGCAAGAGCAAAAGCAGCAATCAACAAAAAAGCTACACCATCATGGATGTAGAGCCCAATGCGGTCGATGTGTTATTTGCCAAGACACACACTAAGCATATGATCCACGGACATACCCACAGACCAGCCATTCATCAACTTGCTAATGGCTGTAAGCGTATAGTGGTTGGCGATTGGTATGAACAAGGCAGTGTGCTCAGTGTGAGCGCTGAAGGGATTTATTTACAGTCCTTACCCTTTGACCAGATGATGACCTAAAGGCATTGGCTTAAGTAGGCCTCATTTAGCGTTACTTAAGCTTAAATGGCTTAAATTTTTAGCTTTAATAGCTTGAAAATACTGTGATTAACGGTTTTTCGAACCGTTAATCGTTTCAGCTATATGGACTTAACTCTACTCGTTTGGGGAAGCAAAGCCGTTCAAATTAATTTAATAGAGGCGACCCACTGTGGAAACGAAACTCATCATCCTGCGCCAAAATCAACTCAGCTTCTAACTCGCCAAAGTACTTCACTCGCTCGCTAATATCCTCAGGTGAAACCAACTGAGCTAACGCAAGATAATCTTGATAATGTCGAGCTTCAGAGCGCAGCAGTGACACATAAAACTTACTCAGCTCACCGTCTAAATAAGGCGCGAGTTTAGCGAAGCGCTCGCACGAGCGAGCCTCAATATATGCCCCTACAATCAACTTATCCCGCAAAATATCTTTCTCATGGGTTGTCACATGACTCATCATGCCCTTGGCATAACGCCCCGCGCGAATATTGCGGTAATCAATACTGCGCTTGTGCATTAAATCCAATACTTGTTCAAAATGATGAAACTCTTCTTTAATCAAGCGGATTAAAGGTGAAACTAAATTCGCAGCAAACTTAAAGTTGGGCTTAGGTATAAGGTCAGTTACCAACTCATTCTTTTTCACATCACGGGCTAAAAAACTTTCCACATCATGTTCTTGCGAATAAATAAACTCTTCATAGGGTTTAGCCCACGCCAACAGAGCTCGACCACTGTCTTTATCTAACGCATATTTTCTTAGCAAAAAAATCGCTGTCTGAGCGGCTTTTAACTCACAGTTACAATGGTCGATCAGCAACTCATCCAAGGAATCTGATTTTATCGCGACATCAATCCAAGTTTGCGGTGTTTCACAGTGAAGAAATGCGTGGATGGGGGCAAGAAGTTGCAGCATGGACTCACTCAATATCATTCTGAATATCGCGCTATTTTACGCATATTTACTCATAAGCTATAGCATTAGGCTTAAGTAAACTTGACGCGCTGAACTTTTTGTTCAATAAATAATCTACACTCTAAAGAACTGAGATCCTGATCACACAGCCTCTCACTTCTCTATGTGTAACCAATCGATGGATAAAGAGACAGGACACCATTTTAACCTCGATTGTAGAGCTGTTATCAGCTCGTCTGACGTTTGGCGAGCCATTCATCAATGCTGAACAAGGATAATTATAATGATACTGAATCACTTAATGGGGCTATACACTCATCCAAAACAAGAGTGGCAAACAATTGAAAAAAACCATGAGGCACTGAAAAGTAGCTTAAGTCATGTAGTTCTTATCGCCTTAATTCCGGCGGTGTGCAGCTACATTGCTACGGCTTACATTGGCTGGAATCCTGGCGCAGGCGATCCTATTTACCTTACACCACAAAGCGCCCTGTTTATGTCTGCAGGCATGTATTTAGGCCTGATTGCAGGTGTATTCGCCCTTGCCTATTTAGCCTATTGGATGGCAAAAACCTTCGATGCTAACCCAACTTACACCCAAGCATTAGAGCTCGCGTCCTACACTGCAACCCCGTTGTTTATGGTCGGTTTAGCCGCATTATATCCAGTGCTATGGTTTATCATGATAGTGGGGTTGATTGGTTTAGCCTACTCAGTCTATTTACTGTACGCGGGGGTGCCTATCATTATGAATATCCCTGAAGAGAAAGGTTTTATCTACGCTAGCTCTATGGTGACAGCAGGCTTAGTACTCTTGGTGGGGCTAATGGCAACTAGTGTCATTTTATGGAGCTTAGGCTTTGGTCCTATGTACCAATAACCATTTTAATTCATCACAAATTTAATCAACAGCAACTCAAGCTCTACGTCGCAATTGATTTGTAGCAGAAAATAAAAAAGAAGGCCGCAAAGGCCTTCTTTTTTGAGTTGAATTAACGCTTTGAGCGAGTTAGCAGATCAGTTTGACTCATTCAGTCAAACAGCTCCACTTAAGCAAAATCACTCGAAAGAATCACGCAGCGCTACGGTTAAGTTAAACACTAAATTATCCGGCGATGAATCTTTGCTGTCAGCGCAGAAATAGCCTTCACGCTCAAACTGATAGGCTTGTTCCGCAGGTGCATTCACTAGGCTTGCTTCTGCAAAACCTTGTACAACGATCAATGATTCAGGGTTTAACACTTCATCCACAGTCTCTGCCGCAGCAGGATTAGGATCGGTAAATAAACGCTGATAGAGACGGAATTCAGCAGGCTTAGCTGTAGATGCCTCAACCCAATGGATCACGCCTTTAACTTTACGGCCATCAGCAGGGTTTTTACCTAAAGTTTCAGGATCATAAGTACAGTAAACCGTCGTGATATTGCCTTCGCTGTCTTTGTCACAACGTTCAGCTTTAATCACATAGGCATTACGTAAACGCACTTCTTTGCCTGTAACTAAGCGTTTGTATTGTTTGTTGGCTTCTTCTTTAAAGTCAGCCACATCGATCAATATTTCTCGGCCAAAGGCTAATTCACGCGTCCCCATGCTCTCATCATTTGGATGAGCGGCCGCTTGAATGTACTCAAGTTCACCTTCAGCATAGTTTTCAATGATGACTTTCAATGGACGTAATACGGCCATCGCACGCGGTGCATGTTCGTTCAATTCTTCACGAATACACGCATCTAACATGCCGACTTCAATCATATTCTCTTGCTTAGTCACGCCGATACGTTGGCAGAACTCACGAATTGAAGCCGGTGTGTAACCACGGCGACGTAAGCCTGCAATCGTTGGCATACGTGGGTCATCCCAACCTGACACGAGTTTACGGGTCACAAGGTCGTTCAGCTTACGTTTAGACATCAAGGTATATTCGAGATTTAAGCGGGAAAACTCGTATTGACGAGTACGATTCGGCGCTTGAAAATCGTTCAAATTATCCAACACCCAATCATATAAACGACGGTTGTCTTGGAACTCTAATGTACATAAAGAGTGGGTAATATGTTCTAACGCATCAGAAATACAGTGCGTGAAGTCGTACATTGGGTAAATGCACCACTTGTCACCTGTTTGATGATGATGGGCAAAACGAATACGGTAGATGATAGGATCGCGCATACACATGAATGGCGATGCCATATCAATTTTGGCACGCAATGCGCACTCGCCTTCTTTAAAACCACCGTCGCGCATCTTAGCGAATAAGGCGAGGTTTTCTTCGACAGATGTGTCGCGGAAAGGACTGTTTTTACCAGGCTCTTTTAACGTACCACGGTATTCACGGGTTTCATCTGCATTCAAAAAACACACATAAGCCAAACCTTTATTAATCAGTTCAACCGCATATTGATGTAACTGATCAAAATAGTTTGATGAATAGCGAACGTCACCATCCCACTGGAATCCAAGCCAACGCACATCCGCCTGAATAGAATTCACATAATCAATGTCTTCTTTTTCAGGATTAGTATCGTCAAAACGTAAATTACACAGACCGTTATAGTCTCGCGCTATCCCAAAATTTAAGCAGATAGATTTAGCATGACCAATATGAAGATAGCCATTCGGTTCCGGCGGGAAACGAGTCTGTACACTCGTGTGCTTACCGCTTTGTAAATCTTCATCTATGATATTACGAATAAAGTTACTCGGACGTACTTCAGTGTCCACATGACTCATGGAATTCCTCTTTGCGAACAATGGCAATTTTAAGAAAACCAGCATGATCCTACAGATCACCACTAGTTACAATGCCTAGGGTTAAAAACTCTGGTTTTTGACTGTTTGGGGTTATAACCGCGATAGTAAAACAATAAAAGCAGCCATGAAAGCTGCTTTTATCTTTGACCTAACTAAGCTGACATTTATTATTCAGTGACGCCGACTCAGTAAATCTTACTCGGTGATAATGCGGATCCCAGGAATAATCTGCTGACTTCTTTTACCCTTACGTTTCAACCACAGATAAAAAGCGGCTAATGCAAACAAGAAGAAACCAATCCACAGACTTGATTGAACTGGGTGCTGCGTAAAGGTAGCGGCTTGATAAACTACCGTTGCAGAACCATAAGCCAGTGAGAAAGTCCACGTTGCCGCGAACGTCGCCCACCGAGAACCAAACTCATGCACTAAGGCGCCCATTGCCGCAACACAAGGAGTATAAAGTAAGATAAACAGCAAATAGGAGAAAGCCGCAACTTTACCACTAAAACCTGCTTGTAAAGCACCGAAAGTCGATGTCGCAACACCTTGTTCTTCAGCAACGGTTTCTTTATTGGTTAAATCACCGACCGACAGTTTAAGCGGATCTTCAAGATCTAAACCAAACAAGTTAGCTGGAATCGTTGCCAGAGCCGCATTAAAGCTTTCGCTCAATGGTGCAAGTTCTTCATCTGTCGGCGCCGCGCTGCTATATAGACTGTTTAAAGTACCAACAACCGCTTCTTTAGCGAAAATACCCGTGATAATACCGACGGTTGCAGGCCAGTTATCCTGCTCTATGCCCATAGGCGAGAAGATAGGTGTGATTTTTTGACTCGCGACACTCAGCAAAGATGCTTGGCTATCTTCATGGCCAAATGTGCCATCAACACCAATAGCATTGATGAAGTTCAATAAGGTCACGACTAGAACAATCGTTTTACCTGCGCCTAAAATAAAACTCTTAGTGCGTTTACCTGTACGAACCATAACAGCTTTCAGCTTAGGTAGTTCATAACTTGGCAGCTCCATCACCACAGCACTACTGCTGCCGGGTAATAAAGTGCTTCTGAGTAATAAACCCGTACCGATAGCGGCAAAGATACCAATAATATACAGCAAGAAGACTAAATTCTGACCTGAATCGGGGAAGAAAGCAGCCGCAAATAGTGCATAAACCGGAAGACGTGCACCACAGGACATAAATGGTGCCATCATCCCTGTCACAATACGCTCACGCTCACTGCCTAAGGTTCGCGTCGCCATAATTGCAGGCACAGAACAACCAAAACCGACAATCATAGGAACGAATGCTTTACCAGGCAGGCCAATACGACGCATTAAACCGTCAACCACAAATGCAGCGCGCGCCATGTAGCCAGAACTTTCGAGGATCGACAAACCGAGGAAAAGCGCCGCAATAACAGGAATAAAGGTTGATACGGTTTGAATGCCTTGGCCGACACCGCCCGCTAAGATAGTGACTAACCAAGCTGGAGAGCCCATGCTCGTCAAGAATGAACCGAAGTGATCGACAAACAATGCGCCAGCAAAAACATCAAAGAAATCAATAAAAGCACTGCCAATATTAATGCTGAACATAAACATCAAATACATCACAAACAAGAACACAGGAATGCCAAGCACAGGATGTAAAACGAGTTTATCTAATTTGTCACTGAGGGTGAGGAACCCTGACTCTTTCACTGAACCTTGAAAAACTTGTTCAACGAAATTAAAGCGCGTGGTCGCCACCATCACTTCAATATCATGGCCTTGCTGAGCGATAATCTGAGTACAGGAATTCACTTCATCCTGCAGTTCAGCATTTTTACAGCTACCACAACCCGAACCATTACCTAGCATAGCCAAAGCGCGGCCGCGACTTAATTGGGCATCTTTGCTGCAGAGTAACTGCACGCCCGCTTCAATTTGTTCATCATAGTGAAGCACTAATGGGGCTTCTGAGACTCGGCCTTGAAGTAAATCGAGTACCTGTGCCTGAACTTTAGCGACATCGGCAGGATCTCGCGAACACACGCCAATCACAGGGCAACCCAGCTCTTGGCTCATTTTCTTTAAATCGACTTTAATCCCACGTTTGACAGCCGAATCAATTTTATTCAGCACCACTACCATAGGGATAGCGAGTTCACGCAATTGGGCCGTGAGATATAAGTGACGTTCGATATTAGTGGCATCGACTAAATTGATAATGCCATCGACACGTTGCTCGGCAAGATATTGCTGCGCAATTTGCTCATCAAGTGAACAATCGCAACTATTACCCGCAGGAAGAAGATCGTAAATACCCGGTAAGTCTGTCAGATAGACGTCAGCACCGTTTAAGGTGAAATGACCAGTCTTTTTTTCGACCGTAACACCAGACCAGTTACCCACTTGCTGATTTGCGCCTGTTAGCGCGTTAAAGAGTGTAGATTTACCCGCGTTAGGGTTCCCTACTGTGACGCAATGAAACTGCTTAGCCATTCGTCTTTTCCACCTCAATGATGTCTGCCAAATCTCTGCGCATACAAAGTTTACTACCACGAATATCCAGTTCGAGACCAGAGCCCATAGGTGCGTATCGGATCAATAAAAAACGCGTATTTGGCGTGATCCCCATGGACAACAACTTGCGCTTCACGGTTTGTGGCAGCGCCAAACGCCCCACTTCAGAAATAAGACCGCGATCGCCGGGACTGAGTTCGCTTAACTTCATTACGTATTCCACCTTGCAACAGGTTCAGCTCGAAAAACTGCGCCCATTGTAACCGAGCGATGACACTAATAACTTTACCTAGATCAAGATTTTTGATTGGTAACGATAATAGTTTTCAATTGTGTTGGGTATTATGTGATAAAAATTCCAATGAATAAACGACCAACCGAAAATAAAAATCCGCACCTTAGCATTAGTGACTATCAAGCGATGCACAGAAGTCAAAACGCTGTAAACAAATCCCACCCGAAGCAAGTGTGATCAAAATCACACTTAATCTATATCGCCTGTAAAATCATCCTTCTTTACAGTGAAAAGACCACGCAATGTTAAGCACGTGTCACACACTTGTTCTAATATTAACCGAGCTCAATAAGCTAAATTAGCAATGTCGAAAGCGTAAAAATAACAAATATAAATGCACTCGGGAAAACATAACCATGGAAATAGGGCTAAAGTTCAGAAGCATAGCTAAGGCTATGCTATGTATTTTGTTATCAATCGCGAGCGTTTCGGCCTCAGCGACCCCTTGGGATAACAAAAAACCAGAAGAAGTTGTTGCGACATTAGACAAAAAATTCGCCGAAGGTAAGTATTCCGCTAAAGGCGCTGATACTTGCCTGATGTGCCACAAAAAAAGTGCCATGGTGATGGCAATATTTGAGGGGGTTCATGGCAACCCCAATGTGAAAGATTCGCCTATGGCCGATTTGCAGTGCGAAGCCTGCCACGGCCCGTTAGGGAATCATAATAAAGGTGGCAAAGAGCCGATGATCACCTTTGGCCCAAACTCCCCTGTTCCCGCGCAAAAGCAAAACAGTGTCTGTATGAGTTGCCACAATGACAGTCAACGTACCGCATGGAAAGGCAATCACCACGATAACGCCGATGTCGCCTGTAGCAGCTGCCATCAAGTGCATACCGCAAAAGATCCTATCAGCGATAAAGCCAATGAAGTCACCATTTGTACCCAGTGCCATACCCAACAAAAAGCCGATATGCACAAGCGCTCGGCGCATCCATTACAGTGGCAACAAATGGTGTGCAGTGACTGCCATAATCCCCACGGCAGTTTAAACGATTCAAGCTTGAAGCAAATGAGTGTTAATGAAAATTGCTATAGCTGTCATGCCGAAAAACGCGGCCCTAAACTGTGGGAACATGCCCCCGTCACCGACAACTGCGCTAATTGCCATAATCCCCACGGCAGCGTGAACGAAGCCATGCTGATCAGCAAACCGCCACAACTGTGTCAGCAGTGCCACGCTTCGGATGGCCATAGCAGTAATGCCTATTTTGGCAATCAAACCAATGCCTTCACTTCTGGTAGTTCCTGTATGAATTGTCACGGACAAGTGCATGGCTCTAACCATCCTTCTGGCAAATTACTGCAGAGATAACAAGGGAATGATCATGCGAACAGCTAAAATGTCTCACCCTAGCGCTTATTTCTCCCTCACTTTGCTGGCTTGGGCGATAAGCGGTGTTTTGACTCAAGCACACGCCGAAGGTTATGGGCTGCAAGAAGCGAATCGAAGTAGCATAAAGACAGAGGCATGGAGCTGTAAGCAATGCCAACCTAAGACAGGGCATATTGGCAATGTCAGTGCCAGCCTCGCTTACAACGATAGTGAGGACAGCCGTTTTGGTAACAGTACTGGAACAGATAATGATGGTCTCGTTGGTGCCGTCGGTGCGGATATGGTGTACAAAACGCATACGGGTTATCAAACCGAGCTGGTCGCGGATAAGTTAGGTTTTGATGCGGGCTCAGCCAAGCTCACAACAGGAAGGCCGGGAAACCATCAAATCAACTTAGGTTATAGAGGCTTAGCAAACTATAACCATAATCAACTCAAAAGCCCCTATACCTCAGTGCAAGATAAAATGTTATTGCCCGATAACTGGATAACAGGCGGCACAACGCAATCTATGCCTATGTTACAGAGCAGCCTTGTTAGCCAAGATTTAAGTATTCAACGTGATCGCTTTAGTATCGGTGGTTACTACGCGGGCAAAATATCACCTGAAGGTGACAATAACAGTCACTACAAAGCCTCGCTAAACTATCAGCATGAAGACCGCAGTGGCGCAAAAAAGACCAGTGCCAATATACTCACCAATAGCGTTATGCTAGCCCAACCAATTGATGACAGTACTGATGAAGTCGATGCGAGAATTTATTTTAACGGTTCAGGCTGGCAAGCAGGCATCAATAGCCAAATCAGCCAATATAAAAATGATCACCAAGCCATGCTGTGGCAGTCTGCCTACACTCCCACCTTTGGTGCAGCATACCTAGGTCAGAATGCGGTCGACCCCGACAATAAAGCCTACCGAGTTGCCGCAGAAGCCTCAGGGGGGGCAAATGGTCAAAATGTATTGATGCACGCAGGCTTTAGCCGCATGACCCAAGATGACACCTTTATTCCTGCCACCATCAATGGCCCATCGCCCGTCCTGCCTGCGGATACCTTAAATGGCCAAGTCGATATTGTAGAGATGGACCTTAAATATTCAGGACGGATCAGCCAAGATTTAAGCATGCAGGCAAGTTACAACTATCAAGACAGAGATAACAAAACGGCTCAATTAGACTTTCCGCAGATCGTCACCGACAGTATTAATCAAGGCACAGCCCAAAATAGCCTTTATGATAAGCGCACCAAAAAACTCGAACTTAAAAGCAAATACCGTTTTACCTCAGCGGCTTACGCCGAAGCGGGTTATAGCCATAATGAAAACGATTATGCCGAACTCGACCGCCAATCCGTCGACGAGTCCGGCGTGTTTGCTAAACTAAGTTATCGCTATTCGCCCGCATGGTCAGCTTGGTTGAAAGGAGAAGCACTAGAGCGAGATGGCAGTGAATATCATCCCGTCGCAACCACTCAAAGTTCAAGTAATCCTTGGCTACGTAAATCCTACCTTGCCGATAGAAAAAGACAGAAAGTCACCTTACACACGGATTATCAGAGCGATATTGGTCTATCTCTTGGTGCCAGCTTACACAGCATTAATGACGACTATCATCATACCTTCGTTGGTCTAACTCAGGTGTCCTATCTCGGTTACGACTTGTCAGCCCAATATGTGCTGAGCAGTGACCTCAATTTAACCGCCTTTGTTAACCAAGATTGGCGCGATTCAGACCAAGCGGGCAGTAATTCCTTCTCGACACCCGATTGGTACAGCACTGCCGAGGAAAAATCAACCTTGATTGGTGCAGGGCTTAGTTATCAAAACCTGTTCGATCATCACCTCGATATTGGTTTGGATTACAGCTATTCCGGCGGACAGAGTGATACAGAAGTGACCTACGGCATCACCAGTCCCTATGGCGATTTTTACGCCCGCAAACACAATATTAATGCCTACGCCAAATATAAGTTTGCCGACAGTATGTCGCTGCGCGTCGATTGGTTATTCGAAAAATATCAAGATGCTAACTGGCAAAACCAAGGCACAAGCTGGGACACGATTCCCAACGTACTCAGTTTTGGTGATATGGGCCACGATTACAACGCTCACTACTTAGGCTTGACCTTAAGCTACCAAATGTAACTTAGGGACTGACAGCGCATTCCAAGGATAGAAATATGAACAAGTTTGCAAAAATTCGCACTCAATTCAGTCTTATGCTGGCCTTAGTCTCGCTATTAAGCGCCTGTGGCGGTGATAACGGCCAAGATGGTAATCCCGGTGAGCCTGCGAAACCGCCTGCATTAACGATAACTAGCCTTAACATCATGGTCGATAAAGTCGCGATGACAGATGGCATTGCTCAAGTGGATTTTCAAGTAAGCAATCAAGATGATGAAGCCGTGATTGGTATCCCATCGGCGACATTTATTGCAGCGCAGCTTCTCCCCAAAGGTTATACAGGCGCGGGGAATAGCAGTGAATGGCAGCACTTTACCGCTGAAACCTGCGCGGCAACTTGCCCTGGCAGTCTCACAGATCATAAAAACGGTCACTACAGTTACACCTTCAGCGCCGCATTTAATGGCATGAATGGAGTGACGTTTATGCCAGAAGCGACCCAAAGAATGGTGGTCAAAATTGGCGGCGATAAACTTGCCGATAATACGCCCTTACCTATAACCAATCAGCATTATGACTGGCAATCTTCAGGTAGTAATGTCGCTTACACCCGCAACTTAGTCACAATAGAGACCTGTAATAGTTGCCACAGTAATCTAGCTTTCCATGGCAGTAGATATGATCAAATCGAAACCTGCGTCACCTGCCATAACAGCAAAAAAGTCAGTAACCCTGATATTTTCCCACAAATGATCCACAGCAAACATTTAACCGGCTTCCCGCAACCCATTAGTGACTGCCAAACCTGTCACGTCGATAAGGCTGAGTTAACCGAACAGCAAAACTGGCGCAGAGTCCCGACCATGCAAGCCTGTGGTGCCTGTCATACACAGATCAATTTCCCCGCAGGCGAAGGACACCCAGTGCAAACAGATAACAGTAACTGCGTGGCGTGTCATAATGCCGACTGGACCGCAAGCGTACACAGTGATGAAGCTAAAAACGCGGCAGTGATGCAATTTAGCCCAAGCATCACCAGCGCCAGTATGGATGCCAATGGTACGGTCACTGTTGCGGTTAAGCTGATGAATCCAGCCACAGGAACTGTGTATAGCGAAAGTGCCGATAAACTAAAATTTATCAATGATTTAAGGGTATATGCCAACTGGGGAACCAGTTTTGATTATGCGACCCGTTCAGCTCGCTCGATTAAACTGCCGGAATCCACACCCATATCAGGCTCTAATGGCATTTATATCTATACGATAGCGGGCCTTACTGTGCCAGCAGGCACTGAAACGGATCATGGCGGACTTGCGATTCAAGGCAGAGTCTGTGCCAAAGATAAAGTACTGGTTGATTGCACGACTGAACTGGCGGAAGTGTTAGTGATTAAATCCAGCCACAGTTATTTTGATATGGCAGCATTGAGCAATGAAGGTCGCCGTAGCGTTGTGAGCAATGCAAGCTGCGGTAATTGCCATGGTGATCAAAAACTGAATATTCACGGCTCACGTAACGATCTCGATGGTCAATGCCAGCTATGCCATAACGCCAATATGCTGGCCGATGCGACGGCAGCCAATCCTTCAATCACGTCATTTGACTTTAAGCAGCTGATCCACGGTATTCACACCAGTCAATTCACGGGGTTTGAAAGCCTAAACTACCCAGGAAAAATCGGTAACTGTGCCCAATGTCACGTTAACGATACTGCGGGGATTTCTACCGTCGCCCTCCCCTTAAATTCAGCGGTACAACCCCTTGCCCTCGATAACGGCACTTTTACCAGCCCAATTGCCGCTGTGTGTAGCAACTGCCATTCAGATACCAGCACTCATAACCACATGGCTCAGCAAGGTGCTGTTTTTGCAGGTACAAAATCCGATGCAACCGCAGGAACTGAAACCTGTGCTTTCTGTCATGGACAGGGCGGAGTCGCGGACGTGTTGAAAGTGCATCCAATAAACTAACCCTATGATGCTGGCCTAAAAAGGCCAGCAACTGCAGATATAAAAGGAACTCATACGATGCAGTCATCTACTCCTAAAGAAATAGTCAGATCTCAGTCACATTACCCGCCTAAAGTGACTGATAAATACCAGTGACTTAGTTAGCCTTACAGATGGAAAACTAATTCCACACATCTTATGCGGGTAATGAGATTTATTCTTATTTGCCAGGCGTTTGATGATGATTACAACTATTGCAGGGAAATATCATGATGAAACGGTTCAATTTCAATACCGCAACAAAAGCGATGTTGGGTGCCGGTTTACTCTCTCTACTACTCGCCGGTTGCGGTGGTAGTGACGGTAAAGATGGTGAAGACGGAAAACCGGGTCCGGTAGGCTTAGACATAAGTCAAGCCACCACACTCAAAGCCACACTTGAAGATGTAAAAATTGACAACGGCACTGTCAGCGTAGACATAGTACTAACGAATGCGAATGGCGTTCCTGTGACGGGCCTAGAGCAATACGCTCAAATCAATGCTATCGGATTGGGTATTGCAAAACTTACCCCTGAAAGTGGCAAAGGTTACAAAACACCTCAATGGGTCAGCTATATCAACTCAGTGAAAGCAGCTGATCCTGCACGCAGTCTTGCAAATTATAGCTATACCGATGGTAAAGATAGCGCTGGCAATCCTATTACTAAAGAAATGAAATTTACACCTGGTGATGCTATTCAAGCGAACATCGAATCTAGTTGTAAAACCACTTGTTTAACAGTGGTTGATAGTGGCGTTTACCGCTATACCTTCCAAACCAATTTAAGTACTTTGCCCGCTATTGAAGGTCTCGATTTAACCTACGACCCAACATTAATACATCGCATTACTTTAGAACTTCAAACCGATGGCAGTAAAGATGCCAAGTTAGTCAACAGCCATATCGACTTCTTACCAAGCGATAACTTTAGAGTAGCTAAAGAGACGGAAACGCGTACGGTTGTCGATTTAGAAGCGAACTGTATCAAGTGTCACAGCACAAATTATAGCGATACATCTTCTACTGCTAAGCCATTAGCACTACATGGCGGAAGACGGATCGGAATAGCAAACTGTCAAGTTTGTCATACCAGCTACAGTAAAGATCCAGAAACAGGATCACCTTTGGATATGGGCGCCATGGTTCATGCCATTCACAAAGGTACTTACGCTATGGTGGGTTACAGCGGAACGGCTTATGACTTTAGCGGTACTATGGCTAAAGCTGCGGCTGAAAGTGGCTACCCACAATACCGTGAAGGTAAAGACGTTTCTGAACGAGTCACTCTGCCTGTCTCTATCGGGAACTGCCAGTCTTGCCATAGCACAGATGACAAAGGACCCGTTGATGCCGCGAGCTTTAAACATCACAAAGGTTTAGCCTGCGCATCTTGTCACATGTCAGGTTTTAATCCAGTAGATAACAGTGAATGGTTAACGCCACCTGAAGGTCAAAAAGACCGTGGTTTCGTTGGTAACTATTTCCATTACTATGCAACACCTGAAATTGACGGTATTCCAGGTGCAAACCTAGTCAATGTATTCCAAAATGGAGGCTGCGCTTCTTGTCACGCCGAACAAGGTGAAGAAGGCAGCGCTAAATATCACTTAGCAAAAGCTAATGCCACTAAGTTACTGCGAACTGAATATGCCTATAAGTTAGAAAATGGCACATTTGATGTGGCTAAAGGAGAGTTAACATTCACAGTCGATTGGCACAGTGATGTTGCTCCACATCAAGATCCTAAAGTGAAAGAGTTTTGGGTCAGCTTAACGGCATTCAATGGCACTGAATACACCATGGGCCCACGTCCATCTAATGGTACTTTAGGTCGTAGCGAAAACCGTATTTCTGTAAATTTGGCCAAAGTTGAGACTAACGCTAACTTAACAGCGGTACCAAATGGCTCAAAAGTAACATACACATTAACAGGCATTAAAGCTGTTATTGGCACAAGTTCTGTTCCATACAAACAAATTGTTAGTATTGGTAAAGGCTTCATGGACGGCAAATTGCTGATCTGTGCAAACTCTGCAGAACTCGATCCAACGATGGATGCTGCGATTGATTGTAGTAACACTGAAGCACCAATCTACGAAGTGATTGTTGGCAGTAATAAAGCTTCATTCTCTGCCGATGCAAGTAATGTTACCGCACGTAGCATAGTCATCTCTGAAGCAAAATGTGCTAACTGTCATGGTGAGAAAGCTGACTTTTCAGCCTCTCATGCGCTGACCCATGCGGCAGACAAGCCTGATAACAGCTGTGGTACTTGTCACTCTGCTGTACCTAATACCGCGGTAGCTTTAGCCGATGGTAGTTGTGTGGCTTGTCACAATGGCGCTCCTGCTCACAGTAAAAAGCCATTTGAACGTGGTTTTGACTTTAAAGTCATGATCCACCAAATTCACGCTGATACTCGCAGTGTTCGCCGTTTAACAACAGATGCAGCAACCTTCCCTGAAAACCCAGCGAACTGCGCGGCTTGTCATGATAAAGGTCAACTTAGCTTAGCTACACTAGGCGATAAACCTGCGTTCTTAGCAAGTACTGGTGAATACTCACCAACCGTTGCAGCTTGTGCATCTTGCCATGCAACGACCGCAACTGACAGCGCAGTGATAGGTCACTTCGAAACCAATGGTGGTGTATATAACGCTGCTGCTGGCACTTATACTCCTGGTAGCGAAACCTGTGCGACCTGCCATGGTGAAGGTAAATCATTTGGTGTGGATAAAGTTCACCCAGTGAAATACTAATATGGAACCGAGTAACGAATCGCAAATCAGTCGTTACTCACATTAAATTCAGCAAAATCCCTCGCACTGCGGGGGATTTTATTTACATAACAGCAATCCCATTCAAACCTTGCTTTTATAGTATAAAGTCAACGCACATTACCCAGATAAAATCCGCTGTTTTTTTGTTCTAGAATCATTTTTACCTCTCGCTTTAAATACCTCTTTAGAAATAGAAAGATCCAAGTCACACATTAGCAAAGGCCTTGGAGATTTTAAGGTCATGTTAGGTTAGCCTTTCCTTGGGGAATTCTATTTCCAGCATCCACTTAAGTCGCTTCTAGTGACCAAAAACACAGACATAGAATCTGTTGGCTCTAGAACATAGCGTTTAAGCAATGCCAAACCTATGCAGGGAAAAAAATGATGAACGCACAAACAACTAAAATCGCACTGCTGTTAGCAGCAAGTGCAGTCACTATGGCCTTAGCGGGCTGTGGTGGCAGCGATGGTAATGATGGTAATCCCGGTGAACCTGGTGGCGAACCTGCTCCAGCGATTCAAACCCTTAATTTCGCCTTTGACAAATCTGTCGTCACTAACGGTATTCCGAGTGTTGAGTTTACCGTCACTAACGAAAATGATTTACCCGTTGTTGGCCTACAAAAAATGCGTTTTGCCGCAGCACAATTAATCCCACAAGGCGCAACTGGTGCAGGTAATGCGTCACAATGGCAATACTTTGGTGATGAAACCTGTGATGTAGCTGCAACATGCCCAGGGACTTTCGTTGACAAGAAAAACGGTCACTACAGTTATACTTTTAGTATGAACCTGACCGCTAACACTAAAGTCACTTATAACGAACAGTTAGCTCAACGAGTATTAATCCGCGCTTATAACACTCCGCTTCCCGATGGTACTCAAGTACCAAACAGTAACGCCTTTGTCGACTTCACTGCCGATACTGGTGCACTGCCAACATACAGTCGCAAAATTGTCGCCACAGAAAGCTGTAATACTTGTCACCAAGATTTAGCCACTGTTAAACATGGCGGCGCGTATTCCGACGTTAATTACTGTGCAACTTGCCACACGGCCGGAAAAGTCGGTGTAGGTAAAGAGTTCAATGTTCTCGTTCACGCTAAACACAAAGACCTCACCTTAGGCTCATTAGAAAGCTGTCAAAGCTGTCACGCAGCAAATGAGGCTACGCCTGATTGGAGTAATTGGTCACGTATCCCAACTGCTGCCTCATGTGGAAGCTGCCATAGCGCAGTGGACTTTGCTGCTGGTAAAGGCCACTCACAACAACTAGATAACTCCAACTGTATCGCCTGTCATAACAGCGATTGGACTGCAGAACTGCACACAGGTAAGACTGCAGACAAAAAAGCCGTTATCGCTCAGTTAGGTATGTCAGCAGCACTTGCTGGTCAAGCTGATGATACTGCAGTATTAACCGTGTCTATCTTAGACAAAGATGGTAACGCAATTGATGCGGCAACCGTTCAAGATAAGATTAAACGTTTAGAGTCTGTTACCAACGTTGGCCCTAACTTCCCGATCATGGGCTACAATCCAAGTCCAGGTAGCGGTAAAGCGAAAATAGCGAAAGACTTAGTCAAAGATGGCGCACTGCAAGAAGGTGTAACCTTAGTTGACGGTAAATTGGTCTTTACAACACCCGCTCTACCTTTCGGTGCAGGCGATACTGATACCGCCTTTACCATTATCGGTTTAGAAGTGTGTAGCACTGGTACAAGCTTAACCGCATGTACCGCAGACAGCGCAACAACGAGCATGAAAGCTGAACTAGCTTTTGGCACTAAGTCTGGTAAAGCACCGAGCATGCGTCATGTTAACTCAGTTGAGTTTGGTACCTGTCAAGGTTGTCACGGTGATAGCTTCGAAATTCACAAAGGCCACCATGCGGGTTTTGTGATGACAGAACAGCTATCACATGCAAAAGATGCCAGCGGTAAGCCAATCGTCGGTGTGGATGCGTGTGTCGCTTGTCATACCCCTGATGGTACCTATGCAAGTGGTGCTAACAAAGGTGCGTTGGAGATGAAATTACACGTTGTTCATGGTAAACAAGGTGTCATCAAAGAATGTACCCAATGTCATAACGACTTCAACCTAGATGCATTCAAGGTCAAAGGCGCTCTGGCAACAACTGCGGGTAAATACACCACGCCAATCACTGCCACTTGTACTTCATGCCACGCGCCAGAATCTATTGGCCACGGCTTAGAAAATATGGGCGCGATTGTGAACGGTGATTATGTTCAAGCCAATCAAGCGGCGCAGTCAGAAACCTGTTTCTACTGTCACAAACCCACACCAACAGATCACACTCAGGTGAAGATGTAATTTGCCCAAGCAGGGGGAGTTCGCTCCCCCTTTCTTGAATTTTGTTGGGACAAATTGGGAAGCCTATTATGAAGAACAGCCTAAAAATGAAAAACCTACTGCCGGCACTTGTCATCTCCATGGCAATGTCTGCAGTGATGTCTTTATGCATCACACCGAGTGCACACGCCTCAAAGTGGGATGACAAAATGACTCCAGAACAAGTCGAAGCCACCTTAGATAAGAAGTTTGCCGAAGGCAGCTACTCCCCTAAAGGTGCCGATTCTTGTTTGATGTGCCACAAAAAATCTGAAAAAGTGATGGACCTCTTCAAAGGTGTTCATGGCGCCATTGATTCATCAAAGAGCCCAATGGCTGGCCTGCAATGTGAAGCCTGTCATGGTCCTATGGGTCAACACAATAAAGGCGGCAACGAGCCGATGATCACTTTTGGTAAGCAATCGACCTTAAGTGCAGAAAAACAAAACAGTGTCTGTATGAGCTGTCACCAAGATGATAAACGCGTATCTTGGAACGGTAGTCACCATGACAATGCCGATGTCGCTTGTGCCTCATGCCACCAAGTGCATGTCGCAAAAGATCCTGTGTTATCAAAAAACACCGAAATGGAAGTCTGTACTAGCTGCCACACTAAGCAAAAAGCAGATATGAATAAACGCTCGAGTCACCCACTAAAATGGGCTCAAATGACCTGTAGCGATTGTCATAATCCCCATGGGAGCATGACAGATTCCGATCTAAACAAGCCTAGCATTAACGAAACCTGTTACTCCTGCCACGCCGAGAAACGCGGCCCAAAACTGTGGGAACATGCACCCGTCACTGAGAACTGTGTGACTTGCCACAATCCTCACGGCAGTGTGAATGATGCCATGTTGAAAACCCGCGCACCGCAGCTGTGTCAGCAATGTCACGCTAGCGATGGCCACGCCAGCAATGCTTACTTAGGTAACACTGGTTTAGGTTCAAACGTCGGCGACAATGCCTTTACGGGTGGAAGAAGCTGTTTAAATTGCCACAGTCAGGTCCATGGTTCAAACCATCCATCTGGCAAGCTATTACAGCGCTAAGGAGACGAGAAAATGAAATTTAAACTCAATTTGATCACTCTGGCGTTACTAGCAAACACAGGTTTTGCAATAGCGGCCGACGGGTATGGCCTAGCCAATGCCAATACAGAAAAAGTCAAAATGTCCGCTTGGAGCTGTAAAGGCTGCGTTGTTGAAACGGGTACATCTGGCACTGTGGGTGTTGGCGTGGGTTACAACAGCGAAGAGGATATTCGCTCGGCGAATGCCTTTGGGACTTCAAACGAAGTTGCAGGTAAATTTGATGCCGATGTCACCTTCCGTGGTGAGAAAGGCTATCAAGCCAGCGTTGAAGCTTATCAACTGGGCATGGATGGTGGCCGTTTAGATGTCAATGCGGGCAAACAGGGCCAGTATAATGTCAATGTAAACTATCGCCAAATCGCCACTTACAATAGTAATAGCGCCTTAACGCCCTACTCTGGTGTCGGCAGCGATAATTTAACCTTGCCAGACAACTGGGTAACTGCGGGTTCAAGCAGCCAGATGCCGTTACTGATGGACAACCTAAATGCCTTAGAACTGTCGCTCAAACGTGAGCGCACAGGGTTAGGTTTTGACTATCAAGGTGAATCGCTGTGGAGTACGCATGTGAGCTACATGCGTGAAGAAAAAACCGGCTTGAAAAAAACATCAGGTGGATTCTTTAACCAATCCATGATGTTAGCTGAGCCAGTTGATTACACCACTGACTCCATTGAAGCTGGCATTAAACTAAAAGGCGATCGTTGGTTCACTGCACTTAACTACAATGGCTCAATTTTTAAGAACGAGTACAACCAGTTAAACTTCGACAGTGCCTTCAATCCGACCTTTGGTGCTCAAACCTCTGGCACACTCGCCCTTGACCCTGACAACCAGTCACACACAGTGTCGCTCATGGGTCAATACAACGACAATACCAATGTGTTAACAGGTCGTGTGCTTGCGGGACAAATGAGTCAAGACCAAGCATTAGTCACTTCAGGCTATGGCTATCAAGTGCCGACAGAGGCCGTTGATGCCAAAGTTGACCTCACAGGGTTAAACTTAAAAGTCGTCAGTAAAGTGACTAACTCACTGCGCTTAAGTGGTAGCTACGACTATAGCGACCGTGATAACAATACTCAAATTGAAAAGTGGACCCAAGTCAGCATCAACAATGTCAATGGTAAGGTGGCCTATAACACCCCTTACGATAACACTAGCCAACGCTTCAAAGTGGCGGCGGATTATCGTATTACCCATGGACTGAAGCTTGATGGCGGCTATGACTTCAAACGTGACGACCGTAATTATCAAGACCGTGAAACCACGGATGAAAATACTGTTTGGGCACGTTTGCGCGTTAACAGCTTTGAAACTTGGGATATGTGGGTTAAGGGCAGTTACGGTCAGCGTGATGGCTCGCAATATCAAGCTTCTGAATGGACATCTTCTGAAACCAACAGCCTGTTACGTAAGTACAATCTGGCTAACCGCGACAGAACCCAGATTGAAGCTCGAGTCACCCACTCGCCAATCGACAGCTTGACCATAGATTTCGGTGCCCGTTACGCATTAGATGACTACTCTGACACAGTTATTGGCTTAACTGAGTCAAAAGACACCAGTTATGATGCCAACATCAGCTACATGATCACCGATGATTTACTGGCGACAGCCTTCTACAACTACCAAATCATTGAGTCTGAACAAGCGGGAAGCAGTAATTACAGCACCCCAACATGGACAGGATTCATTGAAGACAATGTAGATGTGGTCGGGGCGGGCCTGAGCTACAACAACTTGCTTGAGAACAAGTTACGCATGGGATTGGATTACACTTATTCAAACTCCGACAGTAACACTCAAGTCAGACAAGGTATCACAGGCGACTATGGCGATTATTTTGCCAAAGTGCACAACATTAACTTATATGCTCAATATCAAGCCACCGAGAAAATGGCGCTGCGCTTGGATTATAAAATTGAGAATTATAAAGACAATGATGCCGCCAATGATATCGCCGTCGATGGGATCTGGAACGTCGTAGGCTTTGGCAGCAATAGCCATGACTACACAGCGCAAATGATCATGCTGAGCATGAGTTACAAACTCTAATCGATACTGTTCATAACACGAAAAGCCCGCATTTTGCGGGCTTTTGTTTAAGTGCAGCAGGATCTTTTAAAGCGATAACGTCATGGCAGATAAACGTAAAAATCTTGAATAAGATCAGACTCTGGCGCGAAAGTCCGCCCATAAAAACCTTAATCCTTGAGTTTTGGCTCACTTTAGCGGATCTTAATTCAATCTTTTAGTTAATCCTCTGAGCCCATGCGTATTTATTCTTCACTCTCCCAATCTCAGTGGCTGTTATCAATTCAAGCACTATTGGGGCTAAGCCTATTACCCTTACCCGCCATGGCGTTCGACCCTTCGGGTGGCGCAGCGAGCCTATTTATCATTTTAGGCCTAGGTGGTTTTACCTTAATCAATCTGTTTCTACAGGGCTTATTCTTTTTTGCGGGTCAGTACCGTAGCGCCACTTTTGCCAAACGCCATGTATTAAGCGCACTAATAATGCCATTAATTGCCATTGCGTTAGCCATTTATGATCATAGAGGTTGGAGTGATTTCGCCCTTAACTTAGGTATTATCTGTGTCGGTATTGGACTGATTTTATTGCCACTACAGCTTTGCCAAATCGATAAGCCCACCAATCGCAATGCTGATTGGATCATCAGCCTAGGGGCATTATTTATCTTAGCTTTGAGCTATGTGATTGCCCCCTTAGCCCTCTTTACGATTGTGCTGGCCCACATTTGTTTGGCTTCAAGCCCAAATCAAATTCCTAAGATATTAAGTTATATCAGTTTAATCCTTGGCTATTCTCTTTTTGGCTACTGGGCATATCAAACAGTGATGATGCTCCAATCCTGATTGAAAATGAATGAGCAACGATAAAATTAGCGATTAAATTGACTAAGATGAATCTCACTAAAGCGCCATCGCCACTTTGCGTAACTGTATCACCATCATGCTCAGCATCAATGGCCAAACTGCTGGCCAAAATCAGCGCCTGTACTTTATGTCAGGCCCATTTACCCTTAGCGCCCAAGCCGATATTACAGGCCAGTACCCAAGCGCGGATTTTGATTGCAGGCCAAGCTCCGGGCGTGAAAACCCACCATAAAGGCATACCTTTTGACGATGCCAGCGGTGAACGGCTGCGCACTTGGTTGAATGTCACGCGGGAGCAATTCTACGACCCCAATCTTTTTGCCATTATCCCTATGGGATTTTGTTTTCCGGGCAGTATCGAAAAAAACGGTAAAAAGCAGGGTGATAAACCACCGCGCCCCGAATGTGCTGCCACTTGGCATCAGGCCTTGCTCGCCCTAATGCCGCAAATAGAGCTAATTGTGATCCTCGGCCAATATGCCATCGACTATCATCTACCGCGCGAATCGTCCGAGGCCGTAAACCCCACTTTGCCGATCACTGAGCCTCAAACAACCAGCAGTAAAATTTCGACCAGCGCTAAAGTAATAGCCATCCCCAAACTGAAACCAATAACAGTGACCCAAGCATGCGCGCAATGGCAGCAATATTGGCCTAAGTATCTTGTCTTGCCGCACCCAAGCCCGCGTAATAATCTTTGGCTTAAGCAGCATCCTGAGTTTGAACGCGATATGCTACCCAGATTAAGAATGCGTATTGCATCCCTATTAAACCTTCAACCCCACTAGGCGCCTGTATGTATCTACTTGATTCTGCCATCGCGAAGCAAATTGTGAGCCGCACAATGAAAATCATTGGCCACAATATCAATGTGATGAACGGCCAAGGGGTGATTTTAGGCTCAGGCGACCCTAAGCGTATAGGATCAACCCACGAAGGCGCGCTGCTGGCGATTGCCCAAAATCGCAATGTGGAGATCAGTCAAGAAGTCGCCTCAGGGCTGCATGGCGTTAAGCCAGGCATCAATTTACCCTTACATTATCAAGGACAAATCATAGGTGTTGTCGGCATTACCGGTGATCCACGTGAGCTCACCCATTATGGTGAGTTACTTAAAATGACCGCCGAAATGATTGTTGAACAAGCCAACCTGCAGGATAAATTGCAATGGGAGAATCGCCAGCGTGAAGAGTTTATTCTGCAACTGATCAAAGCTGAAACCGATGATGCACAGTTGCACCGCTGGGCAAAACAGCTAGACATTGATATCAGCCTGCCAAGAGTCGCGGCCATTATTGAGATCAGCGAGAAAAACATCCAGAAACACCATTTAAAAACCGACACCACCCCAGCGGCCTTGTACTTAGCTGAGGCATCCACTCAGCCCGCCGATGAACGTAGCCCCAGAGTCAGTGAAACCCTCAAGCAAGTGCTGCATCTATTGCAATATCCTGACCGTGGTAACTTGATTGCCATGACCTCAATGTCGCAGTTGGTGATCCTAAAGCCTGCTTTTTTAGATGGAAAACAATGGGATCCTGAGCTTGAAAATCAGCGTATCGATAAGCTGTTGCAGCGCTTACCCGCCCAAATGGATTTAAACTTTAAAATTGCTCTAGGCCATTTCTTCCCGGAAAAAGGCGGGATAGCGCGCTCCTATCACACGGCTCAAGAAACCTTGGCACTCGGTAAGCAGCTCAATGCAGAAGGGAATAAATACCTGTTTGAAGATTATTCCCTACAAGTGTTACTTGCAGGGCTAAAACATGACTGGCGCGGTCAGGCGCTGGCAACGCCCTATCAGCAACTCGCCAAGGCGGATAAAAATGGCCAATTACGCAAAACCTTAGCGGCTTACATCACCCACTTTGGCGATGCACAGCAATGCGCGAATGCCCTGTTTATTCATCGCAATACACTGAGATATCGCCTTGATAAAATTCAGCAAATCACCCAAGCCGACATTCAATCCCTGCATGGATTATTAAGCCTGTATCTTGGGCAATTAATTGATACTTCGACTCGCTTAACTTAACGCTCAAATGACTTAGCAACTCAACAGATTAGCTAGAAAAAAGCCCGCAGATGACGGCGCAAACCTTATAACCAGATCAATTGAGTAAAACTTGGCCTGTACTAAAAAATTAATTGAAAGATTTATACCGTATCCCCTTTCCTATCCTTTCATATAGTATCGCGTCGATATGCTAGCGCTCTCGACTTAGTCCATTGAAAGGAATGATAATGACCTCAATCAAACTGACTTTACTCGCCAAAGCTTGTCTCATTAGCGGCTTAGCGCTGACTTCACCTTCGTTAATCGCGGCCGAGAAAACCATTCCCGAACTGGTCGATGCCGTCAACGGCACACCCGATGCGGCAAGTCGCGAGGCGGGTAAAAATGTCAAACTGCGTAATCACACTAAGGGATTTTGTACCTCGGGCAGTTTTAAACCGAATCCACAATTACAACAAACGTTGGCAATTCCATTTTTTAATCAAGATAGTATCAAGGTCACAGCCCGTTTTTCCCTCGGCGGTACAAATCCGCAGATCTCAGATAAAACCGCTGGGCGCTTTATGTCACTCAAAATTGACGGCGATAAAGAAAACCTTAACTTTGTCACCACTAACGTTCCCGTTTTCTTTGCCAAAAATCTCGAAGAATTTTTTAACTTTCAGACCAAAGTGAAACAAGGCCCTGAAGGTAAACAGTGGCTTATTGATAATCAACCCAGCGCCAAAGCTTTTTTCGACCATGTTAAACAGTTGCCTCCCAGCCCAAGTTTTGCCAACAGCCGCTACTTCGGTGTAAATAGTTTCCTGTTCAGCACGCCAAAAAACAGTGTTCAACAAGGTGAAACGGTCGCGGGTAAATGGATTTTTGAACCTGTCGCTGGTACTGCCGGGCTGTCAGCCAGTGAACTTGCCAATCTCAGTGATGATTTTTTAAAGGCGGAATTACTCGAGCGCATTAAAACCCAGCCAGCACAATGGAACCTTTATATTCAACTCGCCGAAATGGGGGATGAGATTAATGACCCAACTGTGATCTGGCCTGAAACTCGCCAGCGTTTACTGGTAGGCCAAGTGATGATTAACGGTGAGCGAGATAGCGATCCCCTAGTTCAACAGTGTGATAAAGGCATATTTAACCCACTGTTATTACCTAAGGGCATTACTGCATCTGCCGATCCGATACTCAATGCCCGCACCGCAGCCTATGTAGAATCCTTTATTCGTCGTCAATAAAGATGTCGAGTTAAGTCCCTCCTGTTTAGGATTGGCAAATAGCCCTATTTGCCAATCCTTATCGACAAGATTAACCCTCCTGCATTCGAATTCACCTAAGCATTTTTGTGCATGAGCACAAAAATGGCGAAACATAACGCGGTAATTCCGTGGATTTAGCCAAAGCTATTCAAACATACCTGCACAATAATAGGATGACCTTAAAGCAGCCCTCATTTGGACTCAGGCCCAAATAAGCACTGCGCCCTACAATATAAGTCAAAAAACTTACTCAAAAACTTCAGCCAAGAACTGAACGGGACAAACTATGAACTTAGTGCTTATTCTCATCGGCGTGATTGCATTTATTGTTATCGCGACCTCAAAATTTAAACTCCACCCCTTTTTAACCTTAATTCTGGCCGCCTTTATCGCGGCCTTCGCCTATGGTCTGCCAAGCGGAGAAATCGCTAAAACCATTACCACAGGGTTTGGCAATATTTTAGGCTATATCGGCTTAGTGATCGTCTTAGGCACTATCATAGGGATTATTCTGGAAAAAAGCGGCGCCGCCATCACCATGGCCGATGTGGTGATCAAGATATTAGGTAAACGCTTCCCGACACTCACTATGTCAATTATCGGTTATCTCGTGTCTATTCCGGTCTTTTGTGACTCGGGTTTTGTGATCTTAAACTCACTGAAACAATCGATGGCGAACCGCATGAAGGTCTCTAGTGTCTCCATGAGCGTTGCCTTAGCCACAGGTCTGTACGCCACTCACACCTTTGTACCGCCAACGCCAGGCCCTATCGCCGCCGCAGGCAACTTAGGCTTAGAGTCCAACTTAGGTTTAGTGATCGGTGTGGGTCTCTTTGTGGCCGCCGTTGCGGCACTCGCGGGTATGTTATGGGCAAACCGCTTTGCCGATGTTGAGCCCGATGGTGAAGGCGCAGAAGAACTTAAAGCGCAGGCCAGTGACTATGAAACGCTGAAAAAAAGCTATGGCACGCTACCAAGTCCATTAAAAGCTTTCGCACCAATTTTTGTGCCTATCGTATTAATTTGTTTAGGTTCTATCGCTAACTTCCCTTCAGCGCCTTTGGGTAAAGAAGGTGTGTTTGATACGCTCGTGTTCCTCGGTCAGCCCGTTAATGCCCTGATGATTGGCCTGTTTTTATCCCTGCTGCTGTTAAAGGGTGAGAATAAGATCAGCGAATTTAGCGAACGCATCAGCCAAGGGCTCGTCACTGCCGCGCCGATTATTTTAATCACAGGTGCAGGTGGTGCCTTTGGTGCGGTATTAAAAGCCACGCCTATCGGTGACTTTTTGGGCACATCACTGTCGGCACTGGGTATCGGTATCTTTATGCCATTTATCGTCGCTGCCGCGCTTAAGTCAGCGCAGGGTTCATCGACAGTCGCGTTAGTCGCAACCTCAGCACTGGTTGCGCCTATGCTTGGCGATATTGGTCTTGGTAGCGATATGGGACGAGTATTAACAGTAATGGCAATTGGCGCAGGTGCGATGACAGTTTCCCACGCCAATGACAGCTTCTTTTGGGTTGTCACCCAATTTAGCCGCATGAGCGTCAAACAAGCCTATAAAGCCCAAACTATGGCGACCCTAATCCAAGGTGTAACGTCCATGGTAACTGTGTATGTGCTAAGTCTAGTGTTGCTCTAATATTAATGAGTTCTTGATTCAATATTGTCCCTTGGGCACATACCGTGCCCAAGATATAGTTCTGTTATACGCCCTAATAATTGCAACAGATTAATGTGCCAGTGATGGATATAAATTCCTTTATATCACCTCAGTTTTAGCACAGGGATGTTGTTGCGCCCAACGTAAGTGGCCTTGGGTTTAGTGTTCAACATTTAGCCCTGTTTTATCCCATTTAGCTGTAGGATTTTTAATGAAAATAGTTATCGCCCCCGACTCATTTAAAGAAAGCTTAAGCGCGCTCGAAGTGGCCAACGCCATCGAACAAGGCTTAAAACAAGTGATCCCCGACTGCGACATAGTCAAAATACCCGTTGCCGATGGTGGCGAAGGCACAGTGCAATCTATGGTGGACGCCACGGGCGGCAGTATTGTCAGCTTAGAGGTCATGGGGCCACTGGGGCATAGAGTGCAAGCGCACTATGGCATCCTTGGTGAAGGCATTCTGGGCGCGGCTATGAATACAAGTTCTGCTTCAGTTTCACGTGCAGATCCAACGAGCAAATCGCCACATCAAGGCGCGATTGCCGTGATTGAAATGGCCTCAGCCTCAGGTTTGCATCATGTGTCGAGGGAGCAACGTAATCCGCTGCTTACCACAAGTTATGGCACGGGCGAGCTGATTTGTGATGCGCTTAATCGGGGGATAAAGCACATCATTTTGGGGCTAGGCGGCAGTGCCACCAACGATGGCGGCGCGGGTATGGCCCAAGCGCTGGATATTTTATTGCTCGATGGCCAAGGTAAAACGCTACCTTCTGGCGGCGCAGCGCTGGCGAACCTTGCTCAAATCGATGTATCAAACGCTCATCCACTTTTACGTGAGTGCAGCTTCGAAGTTGCCTGCGATGTTGATAATCCACTGTGCGGTGAACGCGGTGCATCGGCAATTTTTGGTCCGCAAAAAGGTGCGACGCCCGAGATGGTTAAGCAGCTAGATGCCGCTCTTGCCCATTATGCCGATGTGATTGCCCGCAATGGCATTAGTGATCACCGCGATCATGCCGGGGCTGGCGCTGCTGGCGGTATGGGTCTTGGCGTGATGGCTTTTTTACATGCCGAGCTTAAACCTGGGGTTGAGATTGTAATGCAAACCGTTGGCCTTGCGGATAAAATCCGTGGCGCCGATTTAGTGATCACAGGAGAAGGCCGTATCGATGGTCAAACCGTGTTTGGTAAAACCCCAATGGGCGTGTTAAAGCAAGCCAAACTGCAGGGCATTCCCACTATCGGTATCGCGGGCTGCCTCGGTGAAAACGCCAATGCCATATTGGATCACGGTATGGCGGCTATCTTCCCTATCATCCCGCACTTAAGTCCGCTTGATGATGTGCTGGCCAATGCCAAGCTAAACCTTTGCAATACCGCCCGAAATATCGGCGCGGTACTCATGTTGGGCCAACGCTAATTTTTAGGGCTAATGCTCAGGCTTGATGAGTAGCTCGTCGAGTTAAACATAAAGGCGCCATAACGGCGCCTTTGCTTATTTAGGCCGCAACGCTTTGGTAATACCAAATTTTAGTGCTTGATGCCTAAAAGGCCTTGCAGTAAAGTGAGCTCCCTTTTTAGTATTCCGCTGATTGAAAATTTGAGAGTCACTGATCGCGCATCACTGGTCGAAAGTCACTGGTCCGTTATACTCTTCGAGCCAATTTGCAGTTTCGCTATAAAAATTAATAGACGGCAAGCCCCATGACCCAGAAACTCCCTCGCCAAGCCACCGCATCCGAAGCAAGTTTGCTGCGCATTTTTACTGCACCGGAAGATGCAAGCTCAACGCTGAGTATTATTGAGCAAAAGCTCTCCGAGGACTTAGCAGGCTTTTTGGGTGACAGTATCGCCGCGCTCGAAAAACCCTTGTCTGAAATCGAAACAGATTTTCAAGCCTTTGAGATCCCAACTCAGCCGCGTTTTGTCTCCGATTACACCGACGAAATTATGCAAAATCTGGTGGCGCATTCGGTGCACACAGCGGCGCCAAGTTTTATCGGCCACATGACTTCGGCACTGCCCTACTTTGTGTTGCCGCTGTCAAAAATGATGGTGGGACTCAATCAAAATCTGGTCAAAATCGAAACCTCTAAGGCATTTACGCCGCTTGAACGCCAAGTGCTCGGCATGATGCACCATTTGATTTATGCCCAAGATACGGATTTTTATCAAAGCTGGATGCACAGCGCCAATCATTCCCTCGGGGCATTTTGCTCCGGCGGCACGGTTGCCAACATCACGGCGCTGTGGATTGCTCGTAACCAATTATTGAAAGCCGAGGGTGAGTTTAAAGGCGTCAGCCGCGAAGGCTTACTCAAGGCACTGCGCCACTACGGCTATGATGATTTAGCGATTTTAGTGTCGGAGCGGGGCCACTATTCGCTGGGTAAAGCCGTCGATCTGCTTGGCATCGGTCGCGACAATATCATCAGCATTCCCACTGGCAGCGATAACAAGGTCGATGTCGCGAAAATGCGCCAAGCCGCCCTTGAACTTGCTAGCAAGAACATCAAAGTGTTAGCGATTGTTGGCGTGGCTGGCACCACAGAAACCGGTAATGTTGACCCGTTGACAGAGTTAGCTGCGCTGGCAAAAGAGTTAAACTGCCATTTCCATGTGGATGCAGCTTGGGGCGGCGCGAGTTTATTATCCAATAAATACCGCCACTTACTTGCAGGTATCGAACTTGCCGATTCAGTGACTATCGATGCCCACAAACAAATGTACGTGCCTATGGGCGCAGGCATGGTGTTATTTAAAGACCCAGAGTTTGCCCACGCCATTGCCCATCACGCCGAATACATTCTGCGCCGTGGTTCAAAGGATCTCGGCAGCCAAACGCTAGAAGGTTCACGCCCCGGCATGGCGATGTTAGTGCACGCTTGCTTACAGATCATCGGCCGCGATGGTTATGAAATCTTAATCAATAACAGCCTTGAAAAAGCCCGCTATTTTGCCGAACAAATCAAAGCCCATGAGGATTTTGAGTTAATCACTGAACCAGAACTGTGTCTGCTGACTTATCGTTATGTCCCCGCCAGTGTCCAAGCCGCCATGCAGCTTGCCTGTGAGCAAGCAGACACAGTAAAACTCGCCCGCTTTAATGAGCTGCTCGATGGTCTTACTCAGTTTATTCAAAAGCACCAACGCGAACAGGGTAAATCCTTCGTCTCCCGCACCCGCATTCTGCCAGCCCGCTATTTTAGACAAGCGACCGTGGTGTTTCGCGTAGTACTCGCCAACCCCCTCACCAGCCATGACATCCTCAACCAAGTGCTTGTTGAGCAAAGTGAAATCGCCGCACTAGATAACGAGTTTTTACCCGCACTCATGGCGATGATTGCTGAATAGCAAGTTTGGGATGATGAGTTTCAAATAGCGGCTTTCAGATATAAAGTTTCAAATAGTAAAACAGCCGCAAAGATCTTTGCGGCTGTTTTTATTTACAGCACAAAATTAGCGAAACCTTACGTTAAATAACAAAGAAAAAGCACTCTGCATCAGTAGCGGGTACGCCGAATTCAACTGCCTCCGTGACTCGCCGTGAAGCCATCCATGGCGGCTCTGCGATGACATCCATGTCATCGAAGGTCACGTCAGCAATTGAATTCACCTTGGCTAATTTTTGCGTAATCTGCTGCATATGGAAAAATACATACCACTATCACATAGGCAGTCTTGCTCCACACTAAGTATGAAAACTAGCTTGAAAAAACCCAAGGGTGTAGGTGTCTCACTCTTTCGTGAGATTAGCTTACGCGCCACTAAGGCTAAGTGTCTATGGTCTTTCCCTTTGAACAAATCAAACCAAAGTTTGTTAGTTTTATTTTATTTTTATATATGTTACGTTGCTCCAGTGCTTGTTTGCGGCTTGACGGGAAGTTCAGACTTTAGTTTAACTAATCCACGAAAAACACGGAGGCAGACATTTGCACCGAGAATAGAAATATCTATGCGCCAGTAAATTTTTACCAAAAAAGGATTTTATAAAATGAACATTGGAACTAAGGTTGGTCTTTTACTTTCTGTAACTGGTTGTGTGATTGGTGCATACTTCGGTCTTTCACCTGTCTATTCACTGCTACAATCAGGTGCTATATATGGACAAGAAGCTGGCTTATTTTTTGGAATTACAGGTATTGTAATTGGGAGCATGATAGCTGTGATGGCTTATCTTTCTTCGAGAAAGAATTAACAATCTAATACTATATATGATGGACTAAGGCTAAAATTAATTAGCTTAGACCTAATATGAAACTTATCCATTTATTGGGCAGTATCTGGTTGGATTTGGGTTAAATACTTTTCAGAATAAATTTGTTTTCCATCACACAAGGTTGACATGGTGGGTGTTCAACGATAAGCACATCAGATCTTGTAGCACCCATTGTTTTTCAGCTCCATCTATTTTAAATAAGTTTGATTAGCACGAAATAAGTTAAACGTTATTGCCAAGATTAAGTACTTATCATTCACTCCTTTGTGTGTCAAATTCAATTGCTAAATTTAAGTGACCACAATATTCCTTATACGCATAGCGAGTGATTTCTATCACGGATTAAGATTCAAAAGACTTTACCGATTTCATTATTTTTTGGAATGATGGACATTCTAAGTGATCTGATTGTGGGCAACTTGCTACATGGTTAAGACTATCTCATATTGCTTTTAGCCGCTTAATGTTGAGATCAATATCAGATGCTTTTTTCGCCAGTAAATTACGATCAATGGTCAATTGATTCGATTCATTAAACATCGTAGTGATTTCGTTTAATGATAAACCTGCAATACGTCCAAGTGAGATAATATTCAATTTATTAATGATTTTAGGGGCATATTGGCGTCTAAGTCCTTTTCTGCCAATGGATTGGATAAGTCCAATTTTTTCATAAAATCTCAATGTTGAAGGAGCTAATCCTGATTCGCGTGATACCTCTGCAATATCCATAACATTCACTCTTGACTTAAAGTTGACTTCAAGTTGTACCATGCCTGAACTATATCAATATCAGGAAAGAATACCAAGAGGGAAAACTGAATGGAGATTTCTATTTGGCTACAGTCAATATTAGTGGGTATTGGTGCCACATTAATAATGGATTCATGGTCATGGTGGCAAAAAAACGTACTTCATAATCCAACTCTTGACTATGCATTTGTGGGACGTTGGTTTATTTACAGAGGTCAGCTGGTTCATCGGCCTATTATGGCAACCCCATCTGTTAAAGGAGAAACCTTTCTGGGTTGGTTTCTGCATTATTTTATCGGTATTATTATTGCTTTAATTCATGTATTAATCTTTGGGGAGATGTGGTTATTTGAGCCAACGTTGATACCTGCACTAATGACTGGTTTTGTTACCATAGTGCTTCCTTTCTATGTCATTCAACCTTGTCTTGGATTTGGGATTGCAGCAAATAAAACACCTTCACCATGGAAAGCTCGGTGGCTAAGTTTACTGACATATAGCGTCTATGGCCTAGGGCTATTTTTTGCTGCTTTAAGCCTGAAATATTTAGTTCATGTTTAAACTTAGCTATCCATTAAAAACTTTTGTCACAATAATTTAGTTTAGCCAAAGCAATCGCCACTTGTAAAAAACAATGCTAATGTAATGATTAGTATAAAAAGTATAGCTTTCTAAGCAGAATCTGTCGGAGAAAAAGGATGTTTATCAGATATATTTTAATGCTCACTGCCGTGCTGCTATGCCTTTACCCTGTTTGGGGATTAGTGAGCCCAGCAAGCTACTTGCAGGAGATATTAGAGGTTTATCCCGATGCGGAAGAAGCAAGTCATACTCAAGTACGAATTACGGCGGCTATTTTATGGATAAGCAATCTGACGCTATCATTTGCGTTACTATTTATTGCAAAATTCATTAAACAACCTCAAACGTACAAATTCGCGAAAATATCGTCTATCGCATTAATTAGCTATCCATTTATTCTGACGATAACAGAGGCAATTTCTCACAGTATTCTATACCGCCACCTAGAACATCCTACGTTGACAATCGAGTTTTCAGCGCAAAAATTGTTCTATTTCGTATTTGGCCTGATCATTCTGGGAATTTATCAATCCCAACAAGAGTACAAACGCACCAAAGAGAATAGTTAATTTATCAACATATTTTGAGGAAAAACCATTGAAGTTCTTTACCTCTTTTATTTTTGCTTTTATCGGTTCAAAATTATTATTCAAATACTTCGATTTTCACTACGATATTCTTAGCGATCCTTTTGAACCATTGAAATTTATTATTGATACGGGTGTGTTCGTTGTTATTTTTATATCGACACAGATACTGTATGAAAAATATTGGGAAAAACGAATAAACAAGAACAGCCATAATTCCCCCAACTAATGCACATAAGGATAATGCACAGAGGGACCATGAATAATATATGCTGTTAACACGCTCACAAGCGCTAAGCGACCAACCGAAACCACATAGTAAGAAAGACAGAGAAAGACAGGACTGGCTTGAATCTTTTAGAATTCACAGTTAACTCCGAAGTAACAGAATACACTTCCCCTCGGAGTTGCCGCAGGGCGAATAGACAAATTGCGTGAGTTCGGTCATGGATGACCGACTAGCTTTCGCAGGTGCAGGGACGCATCCTTCGGAAGCGATAGCAAATTTGGTAATGAGCACAAGGGGCTTTCAACTCCGTTGGGGCGTCTTGGAGCATCCAAGGAGGATAGGACGAGCAGTCCTCCTTGGTCGGGTGTGGGGTGAAGCCCCACGACTTTGACTTTGCTTTTAAATTATTTAACGAAGAAATATTTAACGAGACACTCATTAATAAATAGTTTGAATGCACTAATTGTGAGTAACAGACTATCAGCCATACCAAAGGCTTAATGGGATTCAGGTGTGGGATGAAGCCTCACGACGTTGATTTAGCCTTTAAAAAATTAACCATCAATCATCCCCAAAATCACATAGGAACTAAGATGTTTTCCATGCGAAAGATAATTCTCCCACTGATCATGCTAAGTCTTGGCGCATTGCCTCTATATGCTCCAGCACAGGACATCAGCGCGTTATGGGGTAAAAAGTATGCTGAGGTGAAATCGAGTTTATTGGCTGCTGGCTGGGTATTAGCACCCGTAGCAGAAGATGAAACGCCAATGACGGAAGATTACCCTGAAATAACCTGTGGTAACGGCGCGATGGCAATTTGCTCTGTCGGCTTTAAGCGAGACAATAGTACACTTGCCTTAGTTGTTGAATCTATTGAACAAGAGCTTATTGTGACAGGTGAATACTAAACAGCCCAATAGATGATGTTAAACTCAGCCTAAGCATCTAATGTAGACGAGGTAGTGATGTCATCTATCCCCCAATCAAAACAAGAACTTGAATTGGCTATTTATTCAGTTTTCCCCAAATTGATAGCTGACTATCGTTCAATCCCAGCCCAAATGTCCCGTGTGTGCAGCATAGAAGGAAACATCAAAGGTACACAAATTAGTGTAAGTGATACAGTCGCTTACCTTATTGGCTGGGGTAAATTAGTGCTCAAATGGTACGAGTTAACATCGCAAGCACTCCCCGTTGATTTTCCCGATACGGGTTATAAATGGAATCAACTGGGATTATTAGCAGAGCGATTTCATCATGAATATAGCCAATGGCAATATACTGATTTACTTGATGAATATGAAATGACAATGGAAAAATTGTCAACGCTGATTGCGAGTCTCAGTGATCAGCAACTGTACGGCATAACTTGGTACGATAAATGGACTCTGGGCCGTATGATCCAGTTCAACACTTACTCCCCGATGAAGAATATACGTACCAAAGTACGACGATTCAAAAAAGACAATGCATTACCCTAGTAAACAACTCTTTTAAGCACGGAGGTATTCATGCCAAGTACCCACACTCACCCGCAGTTAGGCCCGAACCCCAACGATAAAGCGCCGATGAAAGGCTTTCCTCAGGTTGGCTTTCTTAAAAATTTTATTTCCCGCGAGAACATTATTGTCGGTGATTACACTTATTATGACGATCCAGCAGGTCCTGAGAGGTTCGAGTCGAATGTACTTTATCACTTTGACTTTATTGGCGATAAACTGAATATCGGTAAATTCTGCGCCATTGCGAAAGACGTGAAATTCATTATGAATGGCGCCAATCATCAAGTATCTGGCTTCTCGACTTATCCTTTTTATATCTTCGGCAATGGCTGGGAGAAAGCGGCGCCCAAGCCCGAAGATTTACCTTTTAAGGGCGACACCTGTATCGGTAACGACGTATGGATTGGTTATAACGCCACTATCATGCCTGGGGTGAAAATTGGCCACGGCGCCATTGTTGCCAGTCAATCCGTAGTGACAAAAGATGTGCCACCCTACGCTGTGGTTGGCGGTAATCCTGCCACAGTGATCAAGCTGAGATTCGAGCAAACTGTGATAGATGAGCTTGTTTCCATCGCTTGGTGGGATTGGCCGATAGAGAAAATCACTCAACACCTACACGCCATCGCGGGCGCTGATCTGAGTCAATTAAAGCAAACGACCTAAGATAAGTGGGTCGCGAGCAAGATTGACGAAAAATCTCAAGCGACAAGCATTAAGCAACAAACATTAAAAAAAACGCCATTAAACGCAAACAAAATCCAATATGCGCAATTTTGTACAAAAGCACTGAGGGTTTCTGGGTTACTATCAGGCACAACCCGCCCATTTATGCACTAAACACGGAGGCCTAGTGTGAACACAGAACATGCGGCCTACCAGATTGCCGGTGAATTAGGTGGCCTCGAGTTACTCAATGCCCACTACCATAAACAAAACTTTAGTCGGCACACCCACGAAGGTTACACAGTCGGCGTGATTGAAACGGGGGCACAGCGTTTTTATCGCACGGGTGGCAACCATGTGGCGCCAAAGCACAGCATCATTCTCGTCAACGCCGACGAAGTCCATAATGGCTGTAGCGCCACCGAGGGCGGTTGGTCCTATCGTGCCATGTATCCAGTACCCGCGCAGTTTGCCAATATTAACAGTGAGCTAGCATCAAACCGCGGTGCGCCCTATTTCCCTGAGCCCGTCGTGTACGATCCTGAATTAGCCGAATTACTGCGCTTCACCTTTACTACTTTAGATACATCGGACAATCGCTTACTGCGCGAAAGCTTGGTCTATTCAAGCTTGACACAGTTGATGACACGCCATAGCAAGAATCGCCCGAGCGATGACCTCACTGTAATCGCTAAGCCTGCGTTAGCACTGGTGAAATCCTTTATCGACGATCATCCTGCAGCCGACATCTCCCTTGAAGAGCTGGCAACACTCGCGGGATTAAACCCCTATTATTTGCTGAAGCAATTTCAGCGTTATTACGGCTTACCGCCCCACGCTTACCAAATTCAGGCAAGAGTGAGACTCGCCAAAGGGAAAATCAAACAAGGCACACGGCTGCTCGATGTCGCCCTCGATTGTGGTTTTCACGATCAAAGTCACTTGAATCGACATTTTAAGAAGACAGTCGGTGTTACGCCGGGGCAATTTGCCAAAGAAATAGGCCGCAATATTATCCAAGCCTAAACAACCACTTTAAGTTAATCTGCCATGCTCATTCTTGCTTTCTCCTCTATTGACTAAGCAAGCAACCTTATCCAAGCATTCATTGTTTAATAGCAACCCCATCGCCGCTATTTTTAGGAGCCAAAGTGACCACCGACAAGCTTATAAAACCTGATGTTTATCCTGTGCATCCCACAAAATCCAAGGCATTTTTAAAAGGTACCTTGGCCATGATGCCGTTGACGATAGCGGTTGTACCTTGGGGCATTTTAGCGGGCTCCTTCGCCATTGAGGTTGGGCTCACGCCCATTGAGAGCCAAGCCATGTCGGCGATTATCTTCGCGGGCGCGGCTCAATTAGTGGCGCTCGGCATGGTGAAAGCCGGTATTGGTCTGTGGAGTATCTTAATTACGACGTTACTCATCACCTCACGCCATCTGTTATATGCAATGGCGATGCGCAGTCAAATCAGTCCGTTGCCGTTAAAGTGGCGCCTAACATTGGGCTTTTTGCTCACAGATGAACTGTTTGCCATCGCCAATCAAGGCAAGTTACATAAGTTCGACCCTTGGTACGCCCTTGGCGGCGGCTTGAGTTTCTATATCGGTTGGAACATAGCCACACTACTTGGCATAGTGGCGGGCAATGCGATCGAGAATTTAGATGAGATGGGATTAGATTTTGCCATCGCAGCCACCTTCATCGCTCTGGTCGTTCCTACCATAAAAAAACCATCGATTCTCGTCTGTGTATTAGTCTCGCTCACCCTAGCAGTAGTATGCGCCGTTTTTAAAATTCAAGCGGGACTGCTCATTGCCGCCATTGCGGGAATGACGGCAGGTGTACTTTACGCCAAAGTGACCAAGGAAGCGGAACGCGCAGAACAATCCGCCAGTCACAGTCAGCTAGCAAGCGCACAGACCAAAACAGAAGTGGATACTGGAGTTGGGACTGACATTAAGACAAAAACATTGTCAGGAGAAAAAGCATGATTTGGTTAATGATCTTTTCAATGGCGGCGGTTGTGTTTATCAGTCGTCATTTACTACTGGAGCCTAAACTACCGCTGCGATTAAGTAAGGGCACCCAAACCTTTTTAAGTTACTCAGCCCCTGCGGTACTCACTGCGATCTTTGCGCCCATAGTGTTTGTGCAGGAAGGTCAGCTCGATCTGAGCCTAGACAACAGCTATCTCATCTGCGCCGTAGTCGCTACAGTGTTGGCGCTCATCACTCGCAATACCTTGCTGACCACAGTGCTGAGTATGGGACTGTTTTTCTTTATCCACTAAGTAAGCAAAGAGTCAGTGCTCAGCAACGGCACTGACTCTTGCATCAATCACTGACACTGACTCTTGCATCAATCACTGACACTGTCCCTACCACTCTTTTACACAGCCTAACCCTCTCTGAGACATCGCCCCCTAGAAAATTATTGACACGTTATCTTGATTTTCCACAATCTTCATGTACTTAGATTCTTATGTCTGTTCAACTAACAGTATCGGCTTTAACGGTATTTCACACATCGACGATAATGGAAGAGTGATGATATTTATTAGCAATAACAAAGACTCAAACAATAAAAACAAAATACTTAACCTAACCATATTCAAACTATTTAGTCTCTAAAAACGTCCATTCAGAAATATTATTTACTGCATCTATTACGGCACTCATCTCAGTATAGTTCTCGGTATAGCTCTCGGAATAAAGAGTCCATTTAAAAAAGTTTTACATAATAAAATTCAGTATAAATATTAATCCACACTCAAAAACCAACCTATTAAAAATTAAAGTAAATACACTATTTTATAAAGTTCTAAATACCGTTTAAAAATAAAGTAATTAACATATTTAACCAGATTAAAACACACCTTAAATTAATTAATTTTTATTTTGTTTAATAAAAATAAAAGTGCTAGCTTTTAGATGTGCCTAGCAGTAATGATTATTTATATGATTTAGAACTACATATAATTGCCATCGGCGCTCTCAATGAAAGGACGTATTTTATTAAAATAAAGGAACAATCATGAGAACAAAATCTAGCCTGGGTATATTAACGTTATCCTGTTTAACCGCACTTGGAACTGTTTCTTTGTTGGCCGAAGCTGCTATTCCGAATACTATTCCAAAACTGTCAATGGTAGAACACGCTGCCCCTGATCTTGATTCGCTTAAAAATGATGCAATTAACGACCCCTCGTTTATCAGCTCGTTATTCTCCTTAGGACACCATCTTGGATATGCATGGGCAGGCGGTACAGCATCCCAGTATGTTGGTGAAGACATCGAAGTCAGAAGAGAATCGAGCAACGAATATAGTCTTAAAGCCCGCTATAACGGCAATGATCCTTATGCAAGCGGCTACAGAGCGAATGAACGTTTGAAGGTAAATTTACAAAATATTCATTTCGTCACTAATCCTCAAAGTCTAAAGTTAGGTTCACCTCAAGTTTATGATCGTGAGGCTATTTATACTGCTCCCGTGGTTATCTATAACTGGGGCGATACCGAAGATACCGGTGTGGCCACCCTAAACTATGATTACACCACTAGCTGGGCCAAAACCGATAATTTCTCTTTCTCCGAGAAAATTAGCGTAACCAATAAATATGAAGTGGGTATTCCAGGAATAGGTGGAGCGAGTTCTGAAATCAGCGCCGAATTTTCTGCCAGCCAAGGTTGGAGTGAAACCGACGGCAAAAGTACAACGATTTCGAGTCAGGCGCAGTACCGAGCAATTATGCCGCCTCGCAGCAAACGTTATATCTCAATCACCCTATTTAAACAAAAGGCGGATGTCCCATACACCTCAAGTTTATATATGATGTACGATATAAAATATGAGAACTTCTTAAAATGGGGTGGTAATGCGCATATTAATCATCCGACAAATAGACCTAACTTCCCTTACACCTTTGGCGGAGCGAATGCGAATAATCTGAATGGACCAGAAGCCTTAGTCGATCAATATCTTCATCAAGATATAAACGGTTATGGTGTATGGGATTGGCCTGCAGCGATTAATTCGGCACAGTCAAAAAGTGGGTTTGAGTGGCAATTAGCGAATATTGTTAGACAACATGGCGCACCTATCAGCGGTAAATTTACCGCAATAGATTCGAGTCAATTTAATATCGATGCCAGTGAATCCTATCCACTAACGGATGACGACATTGCTAATCGTCCTAAAAGCGCTCAAAAATTAGGACTGAGTCGCAATATTCAGGTTGCCGTCGGCGAGCTCCAAAACAATGATGAAGATGGTTTAATCAAAAAACTGAATATTTCGCAATCAAGTGAAGTCATGTTAAACAATTAAAAACGGTGAGCTTAGGCTCTCAATAACTACTATGACACCAGTATCAGAGAGATCTCGATACACCTATCGAATTACTAGAAAGTTACTAGCAAATTAGAAATGTAATACAAAGCCACTCATTCGAGTGGCTTTTCTTTCGCTTCTGCTCGCGCCTTCGATTGCTCATCCATCAGGCAAATATAATCTTCAAGCTCTTGCCCAAGAGTGAGATCAAAATGACGGTTTAACCGCACAAGACCTGTGATGCGATCGACCCTGAAATTACGAAAATCAGCACGTAGCTCACACCATGTCAGTAAGGTCCAAGTACCACGCCAAAAATAGATGGCGAGCGGCCTAACTTCCCGCTCGGTAACATCCAGTTTGACATCTTGGTAGAAGAGTTTGACGTATTCGCGGCGCTGAGCCGCATTACGCAAGGGATCAAGGAATTGAAACTCATTGGAATCTAAATAAAAATCCGGTGAAAACATTAAGGATTGATAGGCTTGTAATCGTTTAGGCAACACAGCTTCGACTTTAATCATCGCCTGCCTCGCGGCGCTACCAAGCTCCTTACCACCCCAAGTTTGCACCATACGCATGCCAACTTGAATCGCTTCGAGTTCGGCTTCGTTAAACATCAAGGGCGGGACATTCACCTCGTGGCGCAACAAATAGCCGACACCCGCTTCCCCTTCAATAGGAATGCCACTTAAACACAGGTCCTGCACATCACGGTAAATCGTGCGTGTAGAAACCTCTAACCGTTCAGCCAACTCTTGGGCTGTGGTCAGGCGTTTATGTTTAAGAATTTGCACTATTTGAAATAGGCGATCAGCGCGGCGCATTAGCTCTGGTTTAACCCTTTATCTATCAATCAATTGATTAAGTATTATTACCCTAGGTCAATCGCTGGTATGTCCTTGAATACACACTTGAGTGTTTTTACGATTTGAATCATAAAATCCCGATATAGATCTCAACCTCAGTAGCACTAAGATAGACTTCAAAATCCGTTTGATAGCGTCGCTGATGAGAGCAATCAGCCGCGCTAAAATAACCCCACACTTGCCCCCAAAGATCGATAACACACTGGGGCATATCACCCTGAGCTGTGAATTTAAGGTATTCGCCCGCGTTAAGCTCCAATGGCGTAAAATGACTTGCATCAACAGGGGCATCAATTGCCTTACCCACCAGTACAGAAAACTCGCCATTAATGTCTGACTCATAGTCATAATACACGCCATACATGGGCGAATTAAGCATTGCTGTCAGCTGGGATGATTCAAAAAAGGCTTGCCACAGACCGCCTATTCTCGCGCTATCGACAGACATTTCTGCCCGATTATTCGTGCGGGTGCTTAGTCCAAGTAACGGTCGAGCATCAATATAAACCACATCCATCTTTATTTCTTCCATAGAAATCTAAACCAATAGGTTAATGTTAGCGTCGTGCCTTAAGGGCACGACACTAAAAATTTAACACTCGAGACTACTTATCCTTAGACCACAGACCGACTTTATTGCCTTCACTATCGGCAAATAACGCGATGTAACCACACTCTCCACCATTAATCGGCGTCACTGGCAGCAAAATATTCACATTAGCGGCAGCGAGTTTATCCACTAGCGGTTGTAAGTGGGTGCTGAAATGCAAATACACTGTGCTGCCCTGCATTGACGGCTGGCTCATACTGCACTTGACTAGCCCTATGCTCGCCGCACTCGCATCTTCGGTGACTATGCTCGCATATTCCATGTCTTCCATATCGTCACGTTTAAACTCAACCCCAAAATGCTGCTGATAAAAAGCAATGGCACGGTTCATGTCACTGACAGGAATTTCACCCCAAACTAACGGTGCAATAGATAACATTTTCACTTTCTCCTTGTTGAAAAAATATCAATGATTCAAAACCTTATTCGTACAATTCAGGACAGAATCATTAACGGGCGACAACAAGAATAAAACAAGGCTACTGACAGCATGATGTCAGTAGCCTTTTAATAAAAGTGAATTTTGGCGTTTTAACTTAACCAGCAACCAAGATTACTTTGGCAAACTGGCTTGATGTGCCTGAATAAAATCATCCATGGCTTTGCTCGCCCTCGCTTGGGCGCTGGCTAAGGTATCTGTATCAACCATAGTTTCTACCACTTCGTAGTAGCACTTAATTTTAGGTTCAGTGCCAGATGGTCTGACAATCACCCGAGCCCCACCCGCTAAGCAGTAAGTCAATACATCGCTCGGTGGTAAGTCGATTTTCTCAATATTTCCATCGGCAAAACGACGCTCAAGCGCCTTTAAGTCATCGGTTGAGAGCACATCTAACTCACCAATCTTCACAGGTGGATGCTCGCGCAAATAGGCGCCAATATTGGGCGTGTCAGGTTTTAAGGCAATGCTCACCTGCGCATTGAGATGGAAGCCATGCTCACGGTAAATTTGCTCGAGTCTGTCCCAAATCGTTTGCCCCTTCGCCACCTGCTCGGCAGTCAATTGGGCAAATGCCACCAGCGCCGACAAGCCATCTTTATCCCACACCATACTGCCAACTGTGTAGCCAAGAGCTTCTTCATAGGCAAACAGGAATTGATCCTCAGGCGAAGTTTTTGCAATCCCCACATTCATCAGCCACTTAAAGCCGGTGAGCGTGGTAAAGCTTTGCGTGCCAAACCCTTGAGCAATTTTAGATAACAGGCTCGATGACACTATCGTTGTGCCCGTAAGTCTTTGATTATTTTTGGTGTGAGATAGCAAGTAATGCCCAAAGAGCACACCGACTTGATCGCCAGTCAACATCTGATACTCGCCATCCTCTTTACGCACTGCAACCGCAAAACGGTCGGCATCGGGATCGTTAGCACAGGCGAGCATAGCGCCGTGTTTTTTCGCCTCTGCAATCACTAAATCCATCGCCCCTTTTTCTTCAGGGTTTGGGAAGTTCACCGTCGGGAAATCGCCATCGGGTTCACGCTGGGAGGCAACCGAATACACTTGGGTGAAACCGGCATCTTTCAATACCGTTTCAGCCATTTCGGCACCCACACCGTGCATGGCGGTATAGGCTAAACTGACCTTTTCTGGAGCGGTATGGTTTTGCAGCACCTCAGCTTGCTGCACGCCATGGCGATAGCTTTGGTAAAAATCGTCCAGCAGGATAATTAACTTACCTTGTTTTACCGCGTCATCATGCTCTAAAAACGGAATCGCTTGATTTGCGGCGCGCTCAATTTGCGCGGCAATACCAGAGTCGTGGGGCGGAATAATCTGCGCGCCATTCTCCCAATAGACTTTATAGCCATTGTATTGCGGCGGGTTATGACTCGCGGTCACCACAATGCCCGCTGCCGCATTAAAATGTTTTACCCCAAAGGCCACCAACGGCGTTGGCGCTACTTTGGACGTTAAGCGCACCTTAATCCCCATAGCGGTGAGCACACTCGCCGCATCATGGGCAAAATTAAATGAATCGTGGCGGCCATCATAACCAATCACCACGCCACGCTCGGCTGCATCTTTAATCTGATCAAGTAGATAAGCACCAAGACCAGCAGAGGTTTGGCGGATCACCAAACGGTTCATCCCCATAGGCCCAGCACCGACGACACCGCGTAATCCTGCGGTGCCAAACTCCAAGCGACCCGCAAAGCGCGCTGCGAGTTCGGCATCATTGCCACTATCAATTAGGGTTTGTAACTGGGCTTGAGTGCGAGGGTCTGGATCATTTTCAAGCCAATGGTTTACCTGTAACTGTAGATGGGTACTCATATCACGCCTCATTGAAAATCATTTGCAATCACCTTAGGAAAAAGCACGTAGAAGAACAAGCTAATTTGCATTAATTTCAAAATGAGCCAAGGGTATTGCCATAAAAAACGCACTATCTAACAGGTAATGCCAGATAGTGCGTTGGTGTTAACCTTAAACAAACTTCAACATTAACGAGAGGGTAAAGTGCCATCAAATACACGCACTTTGATATTCTTTTTCAGGTTATCTTGGTCTTGTTGCCATTCTTGCCACTGGGTGAGACTGATACTAAGCTGCAATGAAAAATCAGTAGAAATCCACTGTTTTTGCCCTTGAGTATATTTAGGTGCAGGGACTATGTTACTGGGTCCAACGAAGGACGCAGAACACATAAAGGTTTTGAAATACACTTGGTCAATCGATAAATCGAGGGCGCTGGGCGATGTTAAACATTGACCACTGCCCGGCTCTTGATACGAGGCAAATTGGTACAGGATTGCTGGTGTATTATTGGTACTATCAGGAACTGAAGCAGTTTGATGGCAAGATAAACAGCTACTTAATGCATTATCCGCAGGGCCATTTAAACGCCCATTACACCCTAAGTGTCCCGCATTGGTGTGCTCATTCAAACGGCCAACGACCTCTTGAAATACGGCGCTATCCTTAAGCCCTGTGATTGGGTTTTGAGGGAATGCTGCCGCTCCCACTGTTGCTGGCGGCGTGTCATTCCCCCACATTAATCCCAGAGGTGAGATACGATCCCAAGGATTTTTCTCTTTCGCTTTAAACTGACCATCGGCGACAAAAGTGCCATAGGCCCAGCCCACGGGTGAACGGCTGTCGCGCACTGCAATATCAAACTGCAATAAGTACACATCGGCGACAGAGCGCGGGCATTGCTCTGTTTCCTGTTGGAAACTACAGGCACTGCCATCGGCGTTTTTACATACACAGAAATCACTGGCACTGATATTGGCTTGCCAAACAGGTACATTTTCAAGGAAAGGATAGTTATTAGGCGTTGCAGTAGTAAACAATAACTTGCCAATCACACTGCCTTCATTAAATGCAAAATTTTGCTGGGGCATCACAGGTGATGGTGCCCCCGTCCATACCTTGCCAATGCTGTTTGCCGCCTGAGGATTATAAAAACCCACCGCCCACATAGTGGTTTTAAGGGAGCCTTGGCCTTTTATCTCCATAGTAACGGGGGCTTCTCGGGTCAAGCCATGGATAAATTCCCGCCCACTCATGGGATCATAGGTCTGATAGGGAATATGGTACCAAGAGCGCACCTTGTTGTTACACAGATCCCAGTCTTTACTGACATCGCCTTTGTCGATGTTTCCCTCTTGGATGTACTTCATCACAGCCCAGAGGTATTGCTCAGCTTGGGTATTTTTATCACTTTCACTCAGATTTTTATCGAAGGGATTGAATTTAAGCCAAGGTGCAGCGCTATCTGGTTTGGCACTCGAATAAGCATCACTGAGGCTAAAAATAGGCCCCTTCCAGCCAGAATAAGCTTGGTTGATGATGACTTGATTGTCCCACATACCTGTTTTTGTAAAAGCAGGATCTTGGAAGTAACTTGGATAGGCTCCAGTACAGGTTGAATTTGCGCTAAATCTAGTGTTAGGCGATTGCTCATCTGCAGCTTTTGCGTTGACTGCGGTCAATGAACAAACGGTGAGCAGAAGTATGGCGGTAATGTTGAGTTTCATAATATCGTCCTTGAAGAGTATTAGTCCTAAAAACTCCCTTTGTGAGCCAAAACTAACAACGGCTCGAATTAAGCATAGACTAATTTTTAACATCTTCTGTAAAGCTTAACGATTCACATATTAAGGATATAAAAAAACTCCCTTTGTGAGCCAAAACTAACAACGGCTCGAATTAAGCATAGACTAATTTTTAACATCTTCTGTAAAGCTTAACGATTCACATATTAAGGATATAAAAAAGGCCGTTTAGCATGACTAAACGGCCGAAACATATTGCTTATTGGACTAGCCGTCCAAGCTATTTCTCAACTTCTTGCCCGCGCGTCTTCCACAGCGAATACAAAACACCTAAGACTAACAGACCAAAAGTCACACCAAGGGACACTGCTGTTGGGATAGTAAAGTCCACTATTCCCTCGTGATTGAAATACACTAAACCCACTTTCACCCCAATAAATACTAATACCACTGACAGCGCATATTTAAGGTATTCAAAACGATGCACCATAGCAGCCAACGCAAAATACAAAGCACGTAGCCCCAGAATCGCGAAGATATTCGAGGTATAGACGATGAAAGGATCTTGGGTAATCGCAAAAATAGCTGGAATGCTGTCGACTGCAAACACCAAATCCGCGGTTTCCACTAAGATCAACGCTAAGAATAACGGCGTCGCCCACCATCCTTTTGTTAACTGATGCTCTTCACCCCGTACCCAGAATTTTTCTTTATGTAGCGTTGGCGTAAAACGCATCTTAGTGCGTAACCATTTATAAAACTTATTGTCTTGGATATCACCGTGCTCATCGTTTGAGAAGAGCATTTTCACGCCAGTGAAAATCAAGAAGAGTCCAAATAGCACAAGTACACCTTGATACTGGGCAACAAGCACAGCACCAAGACCGATCATAATGGCGCGCAACACTATTACGCCCATAATGCCCCAGAAGAGCACTCTATGTTGGTATAAACGTGGGATACCTAAGCTACTGAAGATTAACGCGATAACAAATACGTTATCCATAGACAGTGATTTTTCAATCAGATAGCCCGTTAGGTATTCCATACCGGCGGTTGAACCCTTGTACCACCAGAGCCAGGCCCCAAACAATAAGCCCATACAGATATAAAAGGCTGAAAGCTTTAAACTTTCAGCCACGGTAATTTCATGCTGATCCTTGTGCAATACGCCAAGGTCAAAGGCTAATAACGCCAGCACAAAACCGAAAAACATTAACCAAACCCAAAGCGGGTAACCCACAAATAGGGTGGTAAAAAACTCCATAAGTCTCCTTAGTAACACATAACGACTGATCTAAATCAGTAAAGTTGAGCAGATAGACATTGACTCATTGTAGAAATATAAACTGTGAAATCTTATATGAAAAATGCAACTATCAAGATTAAAATTCTTTTACAATCAATATAATTATGGTGCTTATTTATACTTATGCCTCGAATAAGTTCACTTCCCAATCACAGCGCTTCCCTAAGAAAATCATCTAACCCACCCATTTGTGACATTCCTTTAGATAGCAGCCTCGAACAAGCGCGTAGATGCTCTACCAATAATGCAAAATTGCTATCAATCATAAAACTTACACTATCCATTAAACGACGAAATACAGCTAAATCAAGGCTAAAGCCGCTAAGATAAAACTGCCACAGTTGAATTATGGCCACTATTTAGCACTCATTTCTTAACTGAAAATGAATTAATTTAACCGCTTAGTATTGCTATAGCGAGCCTTAAAGAACGGCTAAAAATGTTAGTTATACAAAATATTCATCACTTTCAAGACCCTTGGCTGTTCCATATCATCCGAGTGTGATTAACTGCTGCAACAGCGCTGTCTTTTAGCGATCAAAAGCGCCGCGATAATCACAAATAATGAAAAATAATTAATAAAATTCATTACGATAAAATGAATCATTAGCTGCTCGGCGCATAAAGTGCCAGCATTGGGAGTCTTAAGTGTCAATAGAACAAAACCCGCCGCACGCAATGCAGGGCCAACAAGGCTCGCCCCCAGCTGAAATGCTATTTGGGCATCCTAAGGGCTTATTTGTCTGCTTTTTTACCGAAATGTGGGAACGCTTCTCTTTCTACGGTATGAAAGCATTACTGTTTCTTTACCTGATTAAATATCATCTATTTACTGATGAATTTGGTTACAACGTGATTGGTGCTTACGGTGCCTTAGTGTATGCCATGCCCGTAGTGGGTGGCTTATTGGCCGACCGCTATATCGGCATGCGCAAAGCGGTGATCTTTGGCGGTGTTTTATTGGTGCTCGGCCACTTAGGTATGGCCTTTGAAGGCCATCAAGCGGTTATCGTTGCGGGTGAAGTTCAACGGGATGAACAAGCGCTGCAAGTATTCTATTTATCCCTCGCCTTAATCATTGTCGGTGTGGGCTTTTTAAAACCCAATATTTCCACCATAGTCGGTCAGCTTTATCCTAAATCATCCGCTAAGCGAGATTCTGGTTTTACCATTTTCTACGCGGGCATCAACTTAGGCGCCACCTTAGCCCCGCTAATTTGCGCTTATTTAGGTGAAACCTATGGCTGGAAGTACGGTTTTGGTTTGGCAGGTTTAGGGATGTTAGCAGGTTTGTTGGTGTTTATTCGTGGCAAGAAACATCTGCAAGGCTTCGCTGAACCCAGAGATCCTACGCGGATTTTAAAGAAAACCGCCGGCATAACGACAGAACAATGGATTTACTTAAGCGCAATTGGCAGCGTAATCATAGTCTGGGGGTTGATTCAAACCCACTCCCTCGTACTTTCGATTAGCAGTTTATTACCCGCTGTGAGCCCAGTGATTTGGTTCTTGCACTCAGTATCACTAGTGCTCGCCCTTGGTATTGGCTGGTTCATGGTGAAACATTGTAATCCGATTGAACGTCAACAGATGTCGGCTTTGCTGCTTTTCATCGTTGCGGGTTTGGTCTTCTTTGGTTTATATGAGCAGACCTATGGCTCTTGGGTAGCATTTTCGGACCGTGTGATGGACCGTAGCATGCTCGGCCTCGAATGGAGTGCCGGACAATTGACCTTCCTCGGCGCTTTCTTTGTGATCAGTTTGTCGCCTATCTTCGCTTGGCTGTGGCCTGCCCTCGCCCGTAAAAATTGTGACCTAAGTAAACCAGTTAAAACCGCACTCGGTATTTTGTTCGCGGGTTTATCCTTTATGGTACTTGTGCTCGGGATCCAGATGCCGCTAAGCAATGGCTTAGTGAGTATTTGGTTCTTAGTCGCGGCTTATTTTGTATTAGAAATCGGGGAGTTATTGTTGTCGCCCATAGGCTTATCTGCCGTGACTCAGCTTTCGGTAAAGCGTGTACTCAGCCTGATGATGGGTGCTTGGTTCCTCGGTACTTCATACTCTGAAATCTTAGCCGCCGAATTAAACAAGCTCGCCGCGATTGATACCCAAGGCGGCGTGATAAGTGACGTGCCGAGTGCAATGGCGCTATACGAGCAACTGTTTATCTTCTCGGCGCAAATTGGCGTGGTGATGGCATTAGTCTTCTTTGCCCTTGCGCCATTAATGAAAAAAATGATGCACGAGAAAATGGCAACTAACTCAGTTTAAGCATACAAACAAAAAGTCAGTTGGCTTACTTTCGCCCTCTGAGGCGACGGTAAGCCAAGACGATGAGGTGCAAAGCAAGTAACCCCGTAAAAGCCGCGCAGAAAAACAGTAATGCAATCGAGTTTACATCCCTAGGCGCATCACGATAAAGCCACCACCACAGCGGCCAGCCAATGGCCGATAAAGCCGTAAGCTGCCACATACAGCGTTTGCAGCGACCAATCTTTTGCCTGAAAATTGACGTTTTACAATCACCGCAACTCATAAATCCCCAATAGCATGATGGCAGTATATCTAAAACTAAAGCGACACTTTAAGCCTTGCCATCCCTTGATTAATAGAGACGAGCGCACGATAACCTAAATCTCGTTTAGCTGCGCTGATATCAAAATAATGGCTGCAGGATAACTGCCGTGCGACAAAACGCGTCATCATGGGCTCTTCTTGCTTCTTTAGGAGGTAATGTATACTTTCCAATACTGCGCCTACTACATAGGCCACAAATTGAGGCACACGCTTAGTCACTGGCGGTAAAGCATCGCAGGCCAAAATCAGATTGATCATCTCGGCCATAGTGATGGGTTCATCATTACTCAGAAAATAAGCTTTCCCTTGACACTTAGGCTTTGCTTGGCAAAGTTCCAGTGCCGCCAGCACATGGGCATAGGCAGCATTGTCGATGTAGATGGTATCGACCAGCTTATCTTCGCGGCCAACCAGTTTAAGCTTACCTAAACGCCCGCGCGACAATACCCGTGGCACTAGATGGGGATCGCCAGGCCCCCATATCAGATGCGGCCTGAGTGCGACGGTTTTTAACGCATAGGGTGCAGTGGCTTGAGTCGTCACTTGGCTAGATACTTGGGTCACATCAGGATTTTCAAGTGGCATGTCACCCACTTGATTGGCATCGAGCATCATCTTTTCAGCGATGGCTTTAGAGTGGGCATAATGATTCAGGAATCTTGTAGCATAGGGAGTAGACTCATCAATACCCGATTCATCCTGCCCTGCAAAGGTCACACTCGGGGTACTGGTATAAACTAACTTATCTATTTTTAATGCCTTACAAGCGGCAATCACATTGGCAGCGCCCTTCACATTCGGACAAAAATAGCTGTCTCTGTCCCCCCAAACACCCGCTTTAGACGCCACATGGAATACGATATCGCAGCCTTGCATCGCCTGTTGCAGCAGATCTTTATTGACTAAATCCCCTTGCAGCATGACTACGCCCAGCGCTTCAAGTTCGGGATAATGCCCACGCGCAAAACCTGTGACTTTAATGCCCGCGGCTAACAATCTCAGGCAAATCGCTTTACCTAAAAATCCCCCCGCCCCCGTGACAAAGGCGTGTTGCACCTTAAGCGCGAGCTGCGCGAGTGCCGTTTGTTCAGCCGCATCAAATTGGGCAAGCGTCGTGCTCTTGATTGGGTCTTTCGTCATTAAGGGTATCCATTTCAGCACATTTACATGAACTTAAAGTCGGTGTAATAAGTTTAAAATAAGCACAAGGGCTTAAAAATAAGCGAGTTTGTTCAAATGAACACAGAATATAACGTAAAAAATGCAGGAAAAAGCCGTGGAGTTTTAAATCAACCTTTCGTTTGTGATTGTGCCCAAACGGCTAATTTTTCTCTAAAAATCTTGGCATTATGCCGCACATCCACAGGGAAATCAGGATGGATAAGAAACCGCCTTATGCCCTGAGTCTGTGTAAATTGCTCGGCGATGGCGATCAAATCTTGGTACAACTGCTGACTCTTATTGCACACCAATGACTGGTCGAGTTCGATACAAATTAATGGCTCTATCTCGTTCGCCACTTTCACTCCCACTAAAGCGGAGCGCTTCACATTGGGATGCGTATTAAAAATGCGCTCGCAGGGAATGGAATAATAACGTTTAGCAAACAATCCGTTAAGGGTAGCGTCGACTCTGTGGGCCTTACGACCACACATCCACAGATGACCTTGATCATCAAGATACCCCAAATCGCCCATGCGGTGTCTAACGGTATTGGTTGCCGAGTCCCAAATCTTGGCCGCCGCAGTCGCGCGTTTGCCTTGGCTTTCGTTTTGGCTAGCGTGCTGACTATTGTTTAGATAATAGGACTGACTCACCATAGGCCCCTGCACGACTATCTCGCCGATTTCACCGTTATTCAGCTGTAAGGCATCATCCCACTCGGGAATAACCTCTTCGCTGATAGCAATAATGCGAATCGTCACGCCATCGATAGCGCGACCGACACAGATACCACCGCCGTTATCTGTGGTGTCAGTCGTGGCAAATAACGCATCGCTAGCAATCATACTAATAGGCAAAGATTCGGTTGCGCCGTAGGAATTTAAAATCGGCACACCTTGGCTCAGCATCTTACTAAAACGGGCGATGGAGGCAATGGTGGCTGGCGCACCCGCGGAAATCACCCGCTGTACGCTGGGCAGTTTATGCTGTTTTTGTTCACCTGCGCGGCCTAAACGTTCGAGCAAAGCAGGATTAACAAAAATATTACTGCATTGATATTTCTCAATCGCGGCAAATAGAAATTCAGGATTAGCAGTAATAGGTTTGCTGGCATCCATTTCTGGAACGATAGACGCCATGCCAAGTGCGGGGCCAAAGAGTGAAAACAGCGGAAAAGTGGCTAAATCGCGCTCGCCATGGCAAATGCCATAATCGTTTTTTAACGCTTGAATTTGTGCCTCAAACATACCATGGCTATACACCACCCCCTTAGGCGTGCCAGTACTGCCACTGGTAAATAAAATCGCCGCTATCTCATCAGATTTAAGCATCACCATGGGATATTCAGACTTTGGAGCAGAAGATTGCACTGAGGTGCTTTGCAGCAGAGTGGATAAACTTATCGCACCAGTACCGATACGGATTAACTTTGCCGCTAAGCCTGTTTTGCCGTCATCAACATTGAGTAATGACTTAATACTACCTTTACCCCAACCAAATAGACGTCTAGCAATATGAGCCTTGGGAATACCAATAAAGGCATCGGGCGCGGCTTCAGCAAAACACTGTTTAAGATTGCGGATCCCCATGCCGGGATCAACTAGGATAGGAATAACCCCCGCTTTAAACAGCGCAAAAGTAAGTGCAAAAAAATCCAAACTCGGCGTGACCATAAGCACAGCCTTCATGCCGCGCTCGATGCCATGGGCGTTAAGCGCAAAGGCGATTGCATCGCTTTGTCTATCCAGATTAAGAAAGTCCAACTCGCTGTAACGCAAATTCGCCACAGAAGCGCCCTGAGCGCTTTGTACTGCTACCGCAAGATGATGGGGAATGGCATGGGCGGCTTGCTTGAGATGACGACAAATATTGGCATCATTGACCGTTGCTGACGCAGAAGTGCCACTTAAAAGTGACTTTTCCAACGGCGTCACTAAAGGAGCAACCAAAGGAGCCACTTCAGTCTCAAGCAAGGTCGACATTAACCTGCGGCCTGTTCGGACGGCGCCGCTGCTTGGTTGCCAGCCATAAATTCTTTGATATGAGCAATCACTTCATCGCTGGCATCTTCCAAAATGTAGTGACCACAATCGGCAAATTCATGCACTGTCGCATGGGGCATGTACTGACGCCATTTTGCTAAAAAGTGCTTATCGAATACAAAGTCCTTGAGACCCCAGCAAATCAGGGTCGGCACTTTAGCAAATTTAGGTAAACTCGCAGCAATATCAGAGACTAATTGATAATTTCTATCGCCTTCACGCAGCGGAATATCCTGCACAAAACGCAACGTCGAAATGCGATTAGCCCAAGAGTTAAACGGCGCGACATACGCCTCGCGAATGTATTTGGACATCGGCTGGCGCTTAACACCCACATAGGAAGCAATAGACGAAAAGGCATTGAAACCGCGTACCAACACAGTGCCTAACAGGGTATTACGACAAATCCACAGTGGCCAAGGGAATGGTTTAGTCTCGGGCAAATGAAAAGCGCCTGTGTTCAAAATAACTAGGCGTTTGATACGCTCAGGATAACGCGCCGCATAACCCATACCTATCATGCCGCCCCAGTCGTGTACGACTAAGGTAATGTTTTCTTTAACATTCAGGCTATCGAGCAGGGCTTCGAGATCGTCGATGCGGTTCTTAAGGGTATAGTCATAGCCGCTATCGTCTGGCTTATCCGACAGACCACAGCCGATATGATCTGGCACTATGCATTGATGCGTGTCTTTTAAGGCGCTAACGAGATTGCGGTAGTAAAACGACCAGCTAGGATTACCGTGAACCATCACCACAGGTTCGCCTTGACCCTCGTTGATATAATGTAGCTTGTTGCCATTACGGCTAAGAAAATGACGTTTAAAAGGCAACAGAGTGTCTAACATGACGCTTCCTATCTTGATTCTTTATGAGAGCGAATAACGGGTTATGTACAGCTGGCTTAACTTATCGACTGAACTAAAGACTAAGCTATCAACTGAATCATGGACTTACTGGGTTGACTCGAATGTATGGCAGCCATCAAGCAAAGGCGTGAAAAGGTGCAATGCACCCTACCACTTAATGCCTAACATCATGCAATTCAATCCACTGCCTATGCCTAAAAAGCTCACTTGATCGCCCGCTTGTAAAAAGCCTTGATCGTGCGCCATCGCAGCGGTCACAGGTAACGACACTGTGCCCATATTGCCCAGTAGCTGATACGTTGGAAATTCTTTTTCGGGGGGAATATTGAGCGCACTCAGTACTTGCTTACGATTTGAAGCGCCTACTTGATGGCAAATCACTTTGTCCACTTGCTCAACCAGCCAATTACGCTGCTCAAGGAAATGCTCCCAAGTGTGCTTCGCCAATTCAACGCCTTCTTTAAGCAAGGTAACGGCATCGGTACGCATAAACTCACGGTACAGATTGTGCCCCACTTCCTGCAGACCCCATTGACACAACTGGTGATGCTCAGGCGCCGATAAGTGCGATGCACCCAGCAATTGATGCTGGCGCACATTTGTCAGCGGCAAGCTGCCATCGGTAAGGATCACCGCCACGGCACCAGAGCCACCGGTTAAGGTCGCCAGTGACTGGGCAAAATTCTGCATGGTCGGATCGGCCAACATGTTATCGATAGTGACATCGACAATATCCCGCGCCGACTCACAGGACACCACCATACCCGCCTTGATTTGACCCAACTCAATACGGTTCGCGATATCTAAAATACCCGATAACACTCCAAGACAAGCATTACTGATATCGTAAATCGCAGTGTCTTTTGACACACCCAATTCGGCAGCAATACGACACGCGGTCGCGGGCTCATGTTGATCGCGGCACACGCCGGTATAGACAACCGCACCTAAATCGGCGACATCAATCCCAGTTTCAACCATGGCTTTACGGGCAGCTTTAATCGCACCGTCGGACAATTGATGTCCTTTTGGCCACCAGCGGCGTTCGGTAATCCCAGTCAATGCGGCAAGCTGTCCCATAGGAATACGGAACTTTTGATACAAAGGAGCAAGACGAGACTCTAGCTCACTACTGGAAACCACAACAGGCGCCAGTTCATAGGCCAGGCTATTAATAAATACGCGGGAATATTTCATGAAACTGTTTTATTCGCTCACTAGAATGACTGACCAGCAGGTCAGCTTTCAGTTGTTATTCGTCATTAATGCGACATTTGAACAAGAAAAGCCCGATGATTCAATAAAAAACCATCTTGAGTGTAAGACTTGTCTCACAGCGCAGGTTCCAAACACGACGGCCCTGAATTCACTATCACTAAACTTAAATGCGCTAATATAGAAATAATTCATAAAAAACATCACAGTACAGTATGTTTTTAGACGCGCAAAATTATACTGCCATTTTTTGCGCTAAAATCAGCGTATTTCTTGGTGTGACGCTGTTTGCACAAAATTCACCCACGCAAACACCATATCCTTGTTCCTGCAAAAAACAAGCGCGATCTAAGATTAACCACTGCTCCAGTGCGCTGCGGAATAAATGCGCGACTAAATCAATACGGCGAGTTAATTGTTGTCTTTGTCGCCCAACGTCAAGCCAAGCTTCAAAATCCCTGTTTTTCGCTAAATTAACTGCCTTCGTCTCGGCCGCCCACAGGCAAAAATCCGTAAAACTGCCGCTCAACTGGCTCTGTTTTAACGAGGGTAAAGGCAAATATTCGTCGATTTGTCGACATTCACGTTGCAGTGCATCAAAGCCTAAGCGCCACGCGATTTCTTGATGGCGTAGCGCCTGCTGTTTGGGATTAGCGATCACACTCTGCTGCAACGGTAACTGTAAATCATGGCGACTGAGCTTTAGGCTGCCCTGCTGAGCAAGAGTCGATAACGGCTGATAATGGCTCGCTTGAATTAAATGATAGCAACAGGGAGAAATCGCCAATGCCTGCGTGCCCGCCTCGGCCGCCAGCGTTAACAGCCGAACATGCAAATCTCCGCAGGCATGCAAAGCAACCGCTTGCTGCTGAGCAGTTAAGGGATTGGCATTTGAGGCATGTTCAGCTTGTGCTTCAACTGTAGTTGTAGATGTGGTTATAGGCGTGTTTGTCACAGCATGTTCTGCACCAATAGCAAAGGCATCGGCGCAAATAAAAGTCTGCGATAACTGCCACTTATCGGCAAAGGCCTGCCCTGCTTCACACAGCGGCGCCTGCCACTCTAAGCTCACCACATAAGCGCCGCGAGCTTTAGCAATCAAGCGGCCCAAATGCCCTTTACCAGCACACCATTCCAATACGGGTAAATTAAGCTGGGGTAAATGCTGTACAAAGGCGGTAATTTGCTGCCATTTTCGGCCTTTAATGTGAGCACTAAAGTGCGCCTCATCATCAAAAGACAAACCGCGGTCCTGCGCTGTATCTACCTTTGTGGCATCGGTAATCGCAATATCAGCAATGGCAGTGGTGAGCAATGACAAGTCCCAATCTTGGCCTAATGCCCTAAGATCTTGGCTTAATGCCGGTGACAGTGCCTTGACCAGCAAAGATTGCTCGGCATCGAGTCCATCCAGCTCATCATCACCTAGCGCCCACGCAGCTTCGGCCAACCGCGGAAAATCCTGTGCCCAAGGTAAAGCGTTCACTTCGAATGCACGCACTTGCCACAGGGCAGTACTCTGCTCAAGCAGTTGATTAAGTTCGCTAAATCGCTGTGAGTAAGTGAATTGTTGCTGCAGGTTATCTTGGTTCACGTCATGCCCAGTGTAAAAAATACTTGTCTCACCTTAGGCCAAGGGAATGCGCCCTAAAGATGACTTTATGCGAAAAAATGTTAGTATCGCGGCCTTTAAACACTCATCCATATCGTTAACTGAGAAGACTCGGTTAACTAGCCATAAGGCTCCAAAGGACACCTATGCTTTCACCTTGCGTCGCACGCTGCGGTTTAAATGACGAAGACTACTGCATGGGCTGCTTTCGACATATCGATGAAATCGTCAGTTGGCGTACGAGCAGCGAAGCACAACAAGCAGCCATTTGTCAGCAACTTCCCGCCCGTAAAGCTTTATTTGAAGGCAGTGAAAACCAGCATATTTTAAGTCGTGATAAATGGTTAGCTGCCGAAGCGCGTTTAACCGACAAAGACTAAACGCCGCCTGCTAACGCCACTCTCTGCGCAAGCTCATCCTGCTAACAGCCAACAAGACTATTTTTTCAGCATTGATTTCAAGTCAGCAAAGGGATTGTAGGTCGCCGCCGCTTGCTTGGTTTCTGTGGTGCTACCGTAGCGGATCAATTCTTCAAAGCGAGAATGTTCGTTGTCATGGCAATAAAGACATAATAATTCCCAGTTTGAACCGTCTGACGGGTTGTTATCGTGGTTATGATCCCTATGATGCACAGTCAGTTCACTTAAGTTTTTTGGGGTAAATTCGCGGGTACAGCGGCCACACACCCAAGGATAGAGTTTTAACGCTTGTTCACGGTAACCGCTCTCACGCTTAGCTTTGTACTCCCGCGCATCGGCTAATACTTTATCTAACTTACTCTGGCCTGGCACTGATGACATAGTGTAATCCCTAAAACAAACCCTAAAAAAATTGCCCCAAGGATAATCCGAGTTATCACTTGGGGCAATATATCCCGCACTTTGCGGGTTAATGGTGCGCGATTTGTAGACGTAAATGGCTAAGCCGACTTACGTTACGGGCTTACGTTACTTAACTTACGTGGGCATGATCGGCATTCGACAGATGCAAATAGTGTAAGTATTTTTCATACTGAGTCACCACATCCGCGAGAATTTGCTCTTCGGTATAACCCATCACATCGTAATGCTGACCACCTTGTTCAAGGTACACTTCGGCGCGGTAATACAAGGTATTGCCCTGCTCGATTTCAGTCCCTATTGGGTTAGTGATATCAAAACAACGCGTTCGTACACCGTAAACAAAGGGCAAATTCACCTCATTGCTGATCACTAGTCGCACGCGGCCATCTAAGTATTCAAGATCGGCCACTATGCCTTTAGCCATAAAGTGTTGGCACACTTTAGACAAAGCGGGCGTAGCCACATTATTCAAGAACACTTGCGCTTCTTCATGGGTAGGATGCGAGACTAAAACCCCAATACGCTCTTCCCAGCTCATATTAGTTTTGGCGTATTGCACACTAGTATTGTGTAACTGCACGCTATTAATCTTCAGCCAATCATTTTTCAGGGCTTTAAATAGGCCCAGACACATGAATAGCATCACCACTAAGAACGGCATAGCACTGGCGATTGCCGCCGTTTGCAGCGCCTGTAACCCACCCGCTAACAACAATACCGAAGCAACGACCCCTTGCAACAGTGCCCAAAAGATCCTCTGCCATACGGGGGCATTGTTATCGCCGCCCGAGGTTAGATTATCAATCACTAAGGATCCCGAATCCGACGAGGTCACAAAGAAAGTGACGACTAAACAAATCGCAATCCCAGAAAGTAACGTAGGAAACGGCATGTGCTCGAAAAACACAAACAAGGCCACTGACACATCGGTATTCACCGCCTCGGCAAGATAGGTCGCGCCGTGATTCATAATCGAATCAATCGCCGTATTACCAAATACCGTCATCCACAGAAAGGTCAGCGCCGATGGCACAAATAACACACCAATCAAAAACTCACGGATGGTACGGCCGCGACTCACACGCGCAATAAAAGTACCGACAAAAGGAGACCAGGAAATCCACCAGCCCCAATAGAGCAAGGTCCAGCCTCCGAGCCAATCTTCCTTATGTTCATAAGCGTACAAGTTAAAGGTTTTGCCCACTAAATCACTTAAGTAACTACCGGTATTCTGCACAAAAGCCTGCAACAGCATAACCGTAGGGCCAAGGATCAAGACGATAAGCAATAAAATAATCGCAAGACCCAGATTGAGTTCGCTTAAGCGTTTCACGCCTTTATCGAGACCAGAAAATACCGATAATGTCGCCAATAAAGTAATGCCGATAATCAAACACACCTGCACCACAGCATTATTGGGTAAATCTTCAAATAGATAACTCAGACCCGAGTTAACCTGCAACACCCCAAAGCCCAGTGATGTCGCCACCCCAAACATAGTGCCAAGCACAGCAAAGGTATCCACTGTATGGCCAATAGGACCATAGATGCGTTCACCAATTAAGGGATAAAGCGCACTTCGCGGCAATAACGGTAACTTATGTCGATAAGAGAAATAGGCCAGACTCAATGCCACCACAGCGTAAATCGCCCAAGCATGCAGTCCCCAATGGAAGAAAGTGATCTTCATTGCCTCTTTTGCGGCAATAAGACTCTCTGGAGTTGCATCCGGCGGCGCCAGATAGTGCATCACAGGTTCGGCTACCCCAAAAAACATCAAACCTATGCCCATACCCGCCGAAAACAACATGGCGATCCAGCTTTTATAGCTGTAGTCAGGCACTGAATGATCTGGTCCTAGTTTGATATCGCCGAAGCGACTGACCATGACAAATATGATAAAAATCAGGAAAAACGCCACACTTAGAATGTAAAGCCAACCGGCTTTCATTTCTATCCATGACTGCATTGATCTAAAAAAGGTGTTTGCCTCTGTGGGCCATACTGCGCAAATCATCACCATCAAGATGATGAAAAAGACCGACGAATAAAATACCGGCGGATTAATACTAGACTTGATTGACATTGACTCTCCCTATTTCTAGCGGGTTCACACTCCAAATATCTCAACATACCAACGGCGAGATAGGACAAAACTTATACTTAAAATTTGGTTAATACTGCGTGGCTCATCTATGACCAGTATGGGGGAAATCCCAAAGATCATGGCAACGACTCGCTATGGCTAAACGCGACAGGATCTGAACAACGGGATTAACAACACTCGACTTTTTTAAGCCAATGATTGATGGATAAACAGAATTAACACCACTAAGGCAGCTAACACCCACCTTTAGCATAAAACAAATATATTACTAGAATATTCAGCATAAAAAATGGCGACCATATTGGTCGCCAAAAAATTATACCACAAAAATCATCAAATTTAATTTTAAACGCTAAAACGCACAAACCTTCATCGGATTACTTAGTCGGTGACTGCGAAATGCCAGCAGTTAAATTGAAGCGCATCGCCTCCTCAAACGACCAATCAACCATAATTAAATCATCCCGCTTAACTAAGCTCGTCACGCCCGCCATTTGATAGCTCAATTGGAACAACACAGGCACCCAATCGCCCTCAGGCAACGCATCTAACAAGGGCTGCGGCGGCGTATCTGTCATGATAAATCCCACCACAAAACTGCCATTCGCCTGTTTCACTAACACTGTCTTTTGGCTTGTTGGCTTACCATCACGATTCATCAAAGAGGCGATATCACGGATACTGCCATAAACCGATTTAAACAATGGGAAACGCATCAACTGGCGCTCAAGCCAACCATAAAGCCACACAATCGGGCTGACCGAAAACAGCAGGCCCACGGCAAAAACTAATGCCACCACCAGCATAAATCCCGCGCCGACAAAGTGTTGGTTAATCCCTACCAACTCTAAAATCACAATTCCTAAACCATCTAACGATACAAACAACGACCAAAATAGCCACAAACTCAAGGCCATAGGTAATAGATTCATTAAGCCGCGGGCTAAGGTTTTTTTCATCACACTCTCATTCAGTCATAGGGATACAGAAGGCATAAAATATTTACGCAAAAAACGCCACAAATGCTACCACAGAGTCACTTTTGCACCAGCACATGATGTAAGGTATCTGACAGTAATAGTCTCAAGCATAGAGATAGCGTTCAAATTCAGGGCCCACTCTGAGCCATTCTAAGGAAAGTAAAATGCGCGTAACCCGCTTAGATCATTTGGTCTTAACCGTAAAAGACATCGCCGCCAGCGTCGAATTTTATCAAACCGTGCTCGGGATGAAGAAAGTGGTATTTGGCAATCAACGTATTGCGTTAAGTTTTGGCGACCAAAAGATTAACCTGCACCAAGCGGGCGCAGAATTTGAACCTAAAGCCGCAGCAGCCACGCCCGGCAGTGCCGATCTGTGTTTTGTGGTCAGGCACAATATAGAAGAAGTGATCGTCTACTTAAACGCACTTCAGATTGAAATCATTGAAGGACCAGTGCTACGAACCGGCGCCACAGGCCGGATAAACTCTGTCTATATCCGCGACCCAGATTATAACCTGCTTGAGTTATCAGAATATCTACCCGCCTGCACGGGATAAGCGAATTGGGGCAATATCAGCAGCAGTTCTGCTAGCACGCGGCGAGCAGAACTGCTGCTGACGTTATACTGGTTTACTGTTGTTTGCGATAAGACTCTCGACAGTTGAGTGGCATTTATTGTCATTACTTCCCTGATTAACTCGCGATCCTTTTAGCTAATTAAGAAGTATCCCTATAGGCTCAGCTAAAAAGCGAGTGCTCAAAACAAGACGACTGGGTTTTGCAGCGTTAATTATCATTACTTCCCCAGTGACTCGCCGTAAACTCATCCTTGAGGGCTCTACTAAAACATATATGGACCCATCCGGTTTGCAAGACATTCGATATCAATTTTGAGAAGAGTTCATTGCACCCATATATTCGGCCTCTTATTGAGGGATTCCTCTGGCCCTGATGGAT